>CAYXJU010000001.1:0-54304 GCA_964464765.1 uncultured Candidatus Bathyarchaeia archaeon
ACACTTCGGCCTCTTCCATGTAATGGGTCGTAAGAAGAATGGTCACACCCTCGGCTCTTAGATCACGAAGCCTCTGCCAAATCATATGTCTAGCTTGAGGGTCAAGTCCAATCGTCGGTTCATCAAGCACAAGCATTCTCGGCTCGTTCAGTAATGCTCGGGCAAGGATAAGCCTTCGTTTCATGCCTGTGGAGAGTCTCTCAATCACGATATCCTTCTTCTCTTCCAGCTGGAAAAACTCAAGCAACTTCTTGGCTCTTGCTTGAGCCTCGTTCTTGGAAATATCAAAGTAACGAGAGTAGGTTATCAAATTCTCGATAACTGTAAAATCCGGGTCTAGATTGTTCTCTTGTGGCGCTACTCCAATCAGTTCTTTGATCTTTCTAGGATTCTGGTCAACATCGACTCCAGCCACCTCAAGCCTTCCCGATGTCTTCGGCGAGACACAGTAGATCATCTTCATTGTTGTGGTCTTTCCTGCACCATTTGGGCCCAAGAAGCCGAACAATTCTCCTTGGTCAACATAGAAGTTCACAGCGTCCACAGCCACGAAATCGCCGAACTTTTTGGTCAGGTTTTCTGCAAGAACCATGGTTTCCAACTGAGATTACCTCCCGTGACAACACGGAAGAGTCATCGTCAGGATAAGGTTTCGTCGTTCAAATATCATGTATGGATCGCGTTGGCGGCAAGTTTCTGGAAGTCACTTATTAAAGAGGATGTAGCAATTGAGTTTCCTCAAGAACTGGAGACGCATCATGTTCGAAGACCTAGGCAGACTTGATCCAAGACTTATGGGAATTACTGCGATTCGAGGCGTCGGACTTAGCTCCAATATCTACGTGATCAAGGCTGAAGAGGTAACGCTCATTGATACGGGAGTCGGCAATGAACATAACAGACTGGACCGAACGCTTGAACAATTGCATATACCGATGCAGAGTGTTAGGCACGTCATTCTGACACACGCTCACGCTGATCATTTTGGTGGACTATTGACAATTCAATCTCTCACTTCTCCACGAATTCTAGTTCACAAACTTGACGGCCATGCTCTTGAAGAAGTGGACACAAAACGCATCACTTGGATCAATGAAGGAGATACTGTCAACGCGTCCGGGCGCAGGCTTAAAGTCGTCCACACGCCTGGACATACGGCAGGCAGTATCTGTCTGTTCGATGAAGCGAACAAGACGCTTTTTTCTGGTGACACAGTCTTTCCTGACGGCCTATTCGGAAGGACGGATTTGCCCACAGGTGACGCACAAGCTTTGGTCGATTCATTGAAGAAGCTCACGCGTCTGGATGTCGAGTCTCTGTTAGCAGGTCACGAGAGATCTGTCATTCACGATGGAAGTTCGCAAATCAGACTCTCGTACGAAGTGGCTCAGTCTTTCTTCGGATAACTGTAGAAAGATCTAGTCGTACTCTACCCAGTAGGATTCCCCTGTGCCAAGTGTCTCTTTCTTCCAGATGGTTGCTTCTTTCTTGACTCGCTCAACCGTCTCTACAAGTGTTGGAAAAACATCTTTCCTGTTTCCTCCGGCAACCATAACCACAAATATTAGGTTGCCGAGTTCAAGATGCCCCGTTACATGATGTATGAGAACCTCGACGATTCCAGGGCGTTTTTTCATTTCTTCAGCTATACTCGAAAACACCTTCTCCGCTTTCTCCTCGTAAGCCTCCATCTTGAGCCCTTTCACTTCCTTCCCCTCCTGGCTCGTGCCGCGAACTATTCCGAAGAATGATGCGATTGCTCCAACCTCTTTGAACCTCTTGTTTGACCTTATTAGTTCAATGAGATCTGGAATCGAGATTTCTCCCTTCTGATGCATACCGATGTTCTTTGAATTCATTTGGATCACCATGAACACTCGAACGGTGTCAGAATGTGAGATTCGCTCCTTAAGAAAAACATACCTTTTTCATTTCTTTGTGTTATTCTGAAATAGTCTTGATACTGTTTGCAAGAAAGGCTCGTGTAATGAAAGATCTTGAGATGTTTTCCGATCACTACAAATTCTCAATCGACTTCGTAAGACAACTCCACGACCTGTACAAGGATTCGATTAAGCTTTCACTTGAGGCTTTGAAATCACCGGGTCAAAGATACTATTTCAGAGCGAACACACTGAAGACCTCGGTGAATGATCTTCTTCAGAGACTCCATAGTAAGGGCCTTGGAGTTGAGAGACATCACATCATTGACGAAGCATTGTACTTTCCTGTGGAGGGGCCTTTCACTGTGAATGTTGAAGGGAGAAAGGTTGTTGTTGAGAAGTTCACTGCAGAATCGGTTCTGCAAGGGTCCCACGTGTATGCTCCTGGTGTAGTGATGTGTCGAGGCCTTCGACTGGGGGAAAGGGTCACGGTGGTAGACGATCATGGGCAACCTGTTGCAAATGGACTTGCAAGAATGAGTGAAAATCAGATTCTCACTTTCAGGAGAGGTCTGGCTGTGGAGGTCACAAATCCCATCTACAGGACCCCCAGTCTGCGGGAGACAGAAGAGTTTGCACGAGGCCTCATCTATCCACAGTCTCTTCCGGCGATGGTGACGAGCAGGGTTCTGGATCCGCAACCAGAGGAAACGATAGTGGATATGACGTGCTCCCCTGGAGGGAAACTGACCCACATATGCCAACTGACCGAGAACAAGGCGATCGTGGTCGGCGTTGACCGCAACAAGAAGAAGATTTCAACGACGCAACAAACTGTAATGCGACTCGGATGCAAAAATGTCAGTCTGATAGTTTCGGATGCTCGATACTTGGATGTTGATCATCCACATATTGTGGCTGACAGGTGCCTTGTAGATCCCCCGTGCAGCGGTCTTGGATTACTCCCAAAATTGTACGAGCACACCAAGCAAAACGAGATTGAGAGTCTCGCGGACTATCAGAGGCAATTCCTCAAGATAGCTTCAAGAATAGTGAGGCCGGGTGGAACGGTAGTTTACAGCGTCTGCACAATTACACGTGAAGAATGCGAGAACGTTGCAGAGTTTGGAGAGAACGAATGTGGAATGAAGCTTGAGAAGCAGAAGACGTTTCTTGGTTCGCCAGGTCTTGCGGAAGACTTTGAACACGCCAAGTACACGCAGAGATTTCATCCTCACATTCATGGGGCCGGATTTTTCATCGCCCGATTCATCAAACCATAATCCTGATGACCGATTCAATTGAGAATCAGTAATCCATTGAGTTACAGATTTTAGTCACAAGATGAACATGTTAGTGAGTAGTGTGAGAAACAATGAAGTTTTCTGAAAGCGTTCTCACAAAGGGAAAAAGTGGGAAACTAGAAGTTAGAGCTCTGGAATCCAGAGGGTCATATGTCATGTGCAAGTATCTGATCCCTGATACACTGAAGCCTGCTGACAAAAAAATCAAATTATCCTTAAAGGACGAGAAGGGAGACGTTAGAGAGTATTTCATAATTCCTCTCAAAGATCAAAAGCGTTCGCTTCTCATTGCAGCTGAGAAGGAAGAGAAAGAACGTAAGATATGGAACGATCAGATTCAGCAAGAAGAGGATCTTTGGAAATAGAGTGAGTACGCTCACTGCTGTGTTACGCGACTGGAAGCAACTCTATCAGAGATAGAAGCGGAATACCTTCGATTTTGTCTCTTCCAGTCTTGTTTACCAAGACTGCCACGGCTGTTGATTTCGCTCCAGATTCGTCAAGAATCTTCATGGAAAATTTAATCGCTGCTCCACCTCCTGCGATCGTGTCGACAATCAGAACTTTGCGATTCTTCGGGTTGCAGAATGATGGATTGACTACGCCGGGTTGCTTGCTCTCATCTGCTCCTCCGTAGACTCTTATTGCTGAGAAAGGTTTTCCCAACTCCTCCGCAACGATATAGCCGAGAAGCATTCCGCTGCCTCCAATTCCCACAACCACTTCGGGTTCATCACATTCTCCCTTCTCGACAGTTTCATGAACTAGATCTGCCAATGCCCAACCAGCAAGGGAAAGACGCCTGACGCTTGAACCAACATGGTTCCAATCAACAAAAACATCATGCGGGGCGGGTTTCCCAGCCTTTCCTTTCCCACGAAGAAGAAGCCAAACAACAGTATCGGGTTGGACCCCGAGCTCCTCTGCCATCTCGTAAGTCGAAAGCCCTCTGGACTTGAGCTCATGAGCTTTCTCAACAAGTTCTTCAAGTCTCTTCAAAAACTATACCTCACTCGAAAACAAATCCACCCAGTATTTGATCTCTTACCACCGTTTATAAGGTATCGTCTAGAGACAATTCTAGAAAGATCGTTAGTCAAACCTCTCGTGTATTATCAGTTCAAGGCGACAGCAAATGAAATTGGACTTTACGATAACTTCTCAGGAGATCCGCGGCCCTTTCAACCTACATCATACTATGCAGAGTGGCCAAACGTCAGAACCATATTGGCTGCGAACAAATGGTGGCTACTGGGACGCTGACATAAGCGATGGCAAAGTGATTAGGTATGATGTCTACCCAAATCTTGAGTCTGAAAAGCCTTCGCTGAATGTCCATCTGATGATCCAAGAAGCTAATGATAACATCGTACAATATGTCAAGACCCATTTGATTGAACTCTTCAGGCTGAACGACGATCTGCCATTGTTCTATGAGAAGTTTCGAGTTGAGAAAATTTCGAAGGCATTCAAGGAGTTCACTGGCCTAAGATTGATGAAGGCTTCAAATTCCTATGAGAGTCTGATATGTTCGATCTGCTCCCAACATTCATCAGTGGAACAATGGAACAGAACGGTGCGCTGTATTCGAACGACCTTTGGAGAAAGCTTCACTCTGCCAAGCGGCGACATCTTCCACTCCTTTCCATCTCCTGAAAGACTTGCAGAAGCACCTATTGCCAAGCTTGAGGGCTGCCAAGCAGGCTACAGGTCCGAATACATACTGTCGGCCTCAAAGAGCATAGTAAATGGCAGTCTCAACTTGGAGAAGTTGAAACAAGCATCCTACGAGCATGCGAAGGATGAGTTGATGGAACTCCCCGGAATCGGACCCAAGGTAGCTGACTGCTTTCTACTGTATGGCCTAGGCCAGACAAGAGCTGCGCCTGTCGATATTTGGATTCACCGAATAGTTCCGAAAGTCTACTTTGGAGGAGCAAAGATGACAAAAGATGAAGTAGGGAAGTTTCTCAGAAATAGATTCGGAGAGTGGGCTGGACTAGCTCAATTGTACCTGTTCCATTATGGTCGGATGCGATTCAGGACTCTCTTTCCACCAGCCAGCAGAATCTTGGAATCATAGAAATCCCTTGTTCGCGTTAGTCAAAGTGCAAACCATGCCTTCAACTCGAAATTTGAGACAGACTCCTCTTTCGAATCAGCGACTTCTTTGAAACCCGTCTTCTAAGCTCAGTACCACAGACCTCGCACGTTCGCCTTGAGCGGTCTTGAGGATACTTTCTGTAACATGCGGGACAGTACAGAGTCCAGTTAAACCTCTGCGAAATCCCAAAAGTTGCAAGCGAAACGTAGTTCAATACCAAGCGTTCAGCAACGTTCTGAACAGCATAATCATCACTGACTATTGTTGGGTTTTTTCCTTCGGTTCTAAGATCAATTGCCAGAGCGAGCACCTGAAGATCTGCATCAGATAGAGCAAGTTTCTCACCAAGTTCCAATGAGACGTTGCGAACGGTTTCAAGAGACTTATCCGTAGGAGCTCGAACAATTAGTTTTCCGGTCACTACTGATGCGTCGGAGCGAAGTGAAGCGAAGCTTCGAGATGAAAGCTCCTGCATCACTGCCGGAACGGAGAAGGTCTGCGCTGTAACGGATGAGGGATTGAATCCCATAATGAAGGCTGTCGTGTCTAAGACCAGAACCTCTTTTTCCAATCCCAGTTCACTATAGGGCTTGTTTCAACTCTCTGAAATCTGGCCCTCTCAAATTCATTAAGTGACCTGCGTTGATGTATAGTTTTTGACTGCACTATATCGCTCTGAATTCTCTCGGTTGGAGTCTCAGAAGACTTCTTGAGAGGAGGGGAGTTTCGAATCTAACAAAGACCGCCTTATGCTCCGATTTTCCAAGCTTCAACGGACTCTTTGGATAGAGTTTGTGCTGATATCGACCATCAACGACAACCTCTCCTGCAGGTCGTTCGTCCAGAAGCGTGATCTCGATCGTTGATCTTGATTGGATGACTATTGGTCTTATGGGTTCAAGGGAGCAAACAAATACTATTACGAATGCATTCAGCGAATTGTCGAGAATCGGTCCTCCAGCTGACATTGCATGTGCAGTCGAACCAGTCGGAGTCGCCACGATCACACTGTCTGCCCTACACTCAACAAGCTTACGATGGTCCAAGCTTAGGCTGAAACGAAGCATTTTTGACGGGATAGAAGAAGTGACGAGAACTTCGTTTAACGCGTCGGCTATCCATTTTCCATCGATGTAAGCCGACAGTTTTGAATGATCCTCAACTCTATACTTTCCTGCGAGATAACCTTCCAAAGCCTTGATTGCATTTGCAGGTTCCACTTCCGTAAGGTAACCTCTTCGACCCATATTCACAGAGAGTATAGGCGTATCAGGCTTGGGAATATTTATGCAAGTCTTAAGAACGGTCCCATCACCACCCACTGTGACGATCAAATCAACATTCATGTCTGAAATTGAACAGCCTCTATCCAAGTTCTCCAGCCTAGCCAGCGTGGTCTCTGGTAGAACTTCGAGCTTCTTCGACAAAATGAAGTCGTATATCTCCCTTGACTTTGCCAAGGCATCGCTGTGATCCAAACGTGAGACGAGACCAATTCTTTTTGCCATTTTGACCTGCTCGGTACTCTATTCCTATTTACATTATAAACTTGTAAAGAACTAGACAGAGGAACAAGTTACGGGTGGACTTGAGGACCCCTCTGGATAACGCTTGACAAATAAGCAAATCACACCTAGTATTTCTCTAAGGACAGTAGCCCTTGTCAGCTGAGGTCTTGCACAAACCCAGGTTTGAATAGATTTGAACGAGATTTCCACGCATGTCCAGACTGGTTGCTCCACTCTGGATAGACTGTTGGGTGGAGGTCTCAGGCGAGGCGAGGTAACCCTCGTCTATGGAGAGGCCGCTACTGGAAAAACCAACCTTGCATTGCAAGTTTCAGCGCAGACTGTTAGAACTGGAGGAAAAGTGATCTACGTAGATATCGATCAATCATTCTCGTCTCAACGCTTTCATCAGATTGCTTCCGATATGGAAGAACAGAGCCATAACATAGTGATATTCATCCCCGAATTCTTTCTGGATCAAACCAGAATCTTCGAAAGCCTAGAGAAGTATGTGGGAAAAATCACACGACTAATTGTCGTTGATGCAGTAACGACATTGTACCGAGCGATATCAGCGACAGCGGGAGAACGGTTTGCACTTAACCGGGAGCTTAGTCGACAATTAGCTTACCTAGTTTCCTTAACAAGCACACATGATCTAGCGACACTTGTCACCAGCCAAGTGCACGCGCGACTTGGCACACCGATTCCGAGCATAGAACCAGTTGCCAGACGGACACTCTTTCATTGGCCCCAGACCATAATCCGTTTGGAGTCAACCGCAAAGAGAAACATCAAGCGGGCCATCGTGGAACGACACCATTCCGAGACTACCACGAATATGATGTGCCATATGGCATTGACCGAGAGGGGTTTTGAATAAATTAACACTTATCTCTAGCAGACAATGATAGGATGCGCCCCAGTAGGCTGAGTACGGAACCTTGGAGATTACTCTGACACTTAACGACTTTCTAGTGGCTCTGTCTTTCATGATACCCGCCTATGTAGCAAACTCAACTCCAATAATTCTTGGAGGAGGGAAAACCATCGATTTTGGTAGAAGATTCATCGATGGAGAGAGAATATTTGGTCCCAACAAGACAATAAGAGGATTCATCAGTGGACTAGCTCTTGGATCTGCTGTGGGAATTTTCGAAGAATTAGTTGTATCCCAGGGCATGATAGAGAGATCGTTTCTTATATCACTGGGCGCTCTGTCAGGAGACCTCATATGCGCATTTATCAAAAGGCGATTGAAGTTTCCACCTGGATTCCCACTGCCTCTCATGGATCAGTTAGATTTCATTCTTGGGGCGCTACTCTTTTCATACCCGATCTATGGATTCAATTCAAACGCTGCCTTTATCGTGCTTCTCCTGACGCCACCAATTCACTTAGCAACGAACACGGTGGCGTATGTCCTGAGGCTTAAAAATACAGCTTGGTAGAATAAAGCTATCCAGTGCTCATTTTGTCTTGGAGCAGAGTGTTCGTATAGTAGACAATCATCAGAACGATTACTACGCCGAGAATAAGCATCAAGTAAGCCTGTCGAGGCCTGTATGCCAACCGTGTACTCCTCAATAACATATAGAGTCCTGCCATACCGATAACGTAGAGCAAGCCTGAGATGAGACTTTCGTTAACTGTCTGAGCATTGATACTTCCACGATAGAGGAAAGTCCAGCCTCCAGTCTTCGGTAGAATGGCCAGAGGCTTTTCCAGAAGATCGTATATTCCTCCGACCAAAATGAAAACGACGAAAGCCATCATAACAAGTACAATCACCGTTGTGGATGGTCTCATAGCCTCAGATGTAGGGAGCCGCTGAACTCTGAGTCTATACCCCATATCTCCGAGGCGTCTCCGAAGCCTCCAAGAAACTTTCTCAGCTTTTCTTTTCATTCTGCCCATATCCAGTTGTGACACTCTAGTGCACAAACCAAGCCAATTAAGCATTTTCCTCGGTTGTTCAGACAGCTCTCAAGACTTAGAGTGAGTTAATTATAAATCCATGCTATGTGGGTGAATATGCCACCAAGTTGGTGAATTGATTGGCAGACAAAACTCCAGTTTACGAGTACCATGAAAAGAATGGACATGTAGTCGAATTTGCGGGATTCCTAATGCCCACATGGTACAAAGGAATTCTTCCTGAATGTGCCGCTGTAAGAAATTCTGTTGGAATGTTTGATGTATCTCATATGGGGAGAATGTGGGTCTCCGGAAAGGAGGCTGAAAAGTTTCTGAACTATCTTACCCCAAACAATGTTCCAGGCCTAAAACAGTTTCAAGGCCACTACTCGCTGTTGTGTAACGAGAGAGGCACTGTAGTAGACGACATCATCATAACAAGATACGACCAAGAACTGTTTCTAGTTGTATTCAACGCCAGCAACAGAAAGAAAGACATAGCCTGGATAACTGATAAGGCGAAAAAATTCAACGTCAAACTTGAGAACGTATCGGACAAGGTGGCCATGTTCGCGGTTCAAGGTCCCAAAGCTAGAGCCACCGTTCAGAAGATCAGCAAGGAAGAAGTCTCAAAGATTGAGAGATTCGGTTGCGGATGGCTAACGATTGAAGGGTTGAAGTGTTCTGCATCTGGAACTGGCTATACTGGCGAGGATGGATTGGAAGTATACGTCTATGACGCGCCAATAGAGGATCCATGGAGAGCGATGAAAGTGTGGAATGCGATACTGGATGCAGGAAAAGAGTACAACATTGAACCCTGCGGTCTAGGTTCGCGCGATGTCCTCAGACTTGAAGCAGGCATGTGCCTCTACGGAAATGACATAGACGACACAACCACCCCTCTAGAAGCGAGGATAAGTTGGACCATCAAACTCGACAAAGGAGACTTCATTGGTAGAGAAGCATTGGCCAAGCAGAAGGCCGAAGGAGTAAAACGTGCACGTGTCGGCATGAAGGTTCTGGGCAGAGGTATACCAAGGGCAGGACATGAAATCGTAAGAAATGGAAAGACAATTGGAAAAGTAACGAGCGGAACACTCTCACCATTGTTGGGTTATGGCATAGCCGCAGGCTACGTTCCAAAAGAATATTCAAACGAAGGAGAAAAAGTAGACATCAAGATCAGGGACAAGAACGTGGAAGCCCAAATTGTGAAAGTGCCTTTCTACGACACCTCAAAGTACGGATGGCAGCGAAAAGCATAGGAATCCAGTAATCGATGCGAACCCATGACCAATGATGATATATACTCTCAGAATGAAGATACGCGCAACAACTTGAAAACTGAATGAAGGGATATAGATGAAAGTCGGCGACTATGAATATCTGGACGGACTATACTATACCAAGGAACATGAGTGGATGAAGGTCGAGGGGGACAAATGTAGAATTGGAATGTGCGATTATGCACAGAAACAACTGCACGAGATAGTTTTCGTCGACCTTCCCAAAGTTGGCGCCAAGACTACTCAAATGCAGTCGATGGGAACTGTTGAGTCCGTGAAGGCTGTGGCAGATATCTTCGCACCTGCGTCAGGTGAGATCCTGGAAGTGAATACAAAACTATCCAACAACCCTGAACTGTTGAATTCAAGTCCTTATGGCGACGGTTGGGTAGCTATAGTCAAACCTTCAAACCTCAACCAAGAATTGAAGACATTGATGGATTCAAAAGCCTACGCAGAATTTCTCAAGACGATATCAGAGAAGAAGTAAGAACCGTTCTTCCATTAACCTACCGGCTATTCCATCGGCCGGCACCTCTTTCTTCCTCGAATAACTCGCCACACTCATTCTACTCCACTTTTACAACTGTGACCTCTCTGTAACCAGTCACAACTCTAATGTATCCTCTCAGAAGTTCATCCAGCGATAGATCGCCAGTATCCACCAGAAGTCGTCGATGTCCAAGACTCTGTAGCTTGTGATTTGTCGCTGCCACGATTATGTTGTTTGTTCCAACACTCTCGATAACGGATGGGCTTATCTGTTGATTCCCTCTTCCAAAAATGTAACCTTGACCTCCTATCGGGGTCACAATGATCTTGCATCGTTTTCCCCTTGTTAGTTTCAAGATCTGACTTTCATTAACGTCTTTGATTAGGATCTTTCCCCTGAACAAAATGTCAACGCCCAGTAGCGTCTTGTCCACGCCGAGAAGTTCGCCTATGGCTCTTGTAGTGGATCCTGGACCGACGATGTAGATGGTATCGTCATCCATTTCCTCAACTATATGCTTGGCAATATCGCCTTGTCGAGATTTCTCTGACTGAGTTTCCGGACTCGATGATTTCACCTGCTGCATCAAAGCTCCTTGGATCGGAACCTTCATGTATCCATAGAGTCTTGCAGAGAGTATTCCACTCCTGAAATCCTCTTCATCTATATCCATAACCTCAGCATCATGGGTGACAAGCCGCCCCGCAAGAAAATCAGCAGCTATTATTGCACACGCTACTGGATTAGCTCCAAAAACTGCTGAATAGACTTTCACGCCAGCCGGAATCCCTAGCGCCGGAAATCTAGCGTCAATGATATCGGCTATGTCCCTAGCTGTCCCGTCTCCTCCACAGAAAACCAGTAGGTCAACTTTCTCTTCCTCTAGCTTTCCAGCTAAGATCCCTGTGTCTTCACGTTTCGTCATGGACTGCCTCTCGCCCAAGACACATTTTGGTTCAATACCACAGGATCTTGCCTCATCTTCACCCATCTGTCCGGCACAGGTATAGAGTTCAACTGAAACAGGCATATTGAGAAGTTCAAGAAGAAATTGTCTCGCTCTACTAGGCGACTTGGGCTTTGCCCCAAGCTCTATAGCCATTCTTAGCGTTTCAGCACCATCAGTGCCTTTTAGACCGACCGAACCTCCCATTCCTGCTATAGGATTTACGAGAAATCCGAGCCGTCCCAACTCATCTTTTTCCTTTCGCTAGCCTCATACCCATCTTGTATGACTTGCCACTTATTGTCCAAGTCTCTTCAAGTTCAGCCTTCACCGCAGGTTTCTCTGTCATCGACTTTAGCTCTAATCGCGCCGCCCTGACCTCTTCTTCGATGTAGGCTTGTCTACTTCTCAATCCCTGAACTTCCTCTCTCGTCGGGCACATAATGTAGACTTCAACAAATCGGTCAACTAGTAGATCCATGCGCCGTCGCATTTCTTGAAGTCGCCTAACGACATCTCTGACTAAACCTTCTTGCACTAGGCCCCTCGGTATTGCAGCCTCAACGTACACTCTGCCTTGACTGAAGGTTCCAGAAGCGTATCCTTCTGGCGTCTCCTCTCTGAATGAGACCATTGACTGGACTATTCTCACTTGTTTTCCTTCGATCTGGACGGGGTATGATTCAGTCCTTCTGAAACTGTCGAGAATCTCTCTTCCGTTGGTACTCTTTATGGCGTCTGCAACTTTCTGAGTGTCCGCTTTGAAGACTGGGCCAAGCGCCTCGTATCTAGGTATGGCTACTATCCTCTCGAGTTTCTTCTCTTCGTCGATGCTGAGGAATTCAATTGTTCTTGTATTTGCCTGTTCATGGACAAGTTTGTCCAATTTCTTGATGGCTTCTTTCACTTTGGGTTCGTCTGTTACAACGATTGTTTTTTGGACTGGTTGTCTGAGTTTGATTTTGAGAGATTGTCTTGCGGCGGCGATCGCGCTCGTGACCTCTTTCACAATTTCCATGTTCTCCTCAAGATCTTTCTTGCGCCATTTGCTTTCCAACTTGGGCCAATCATTCATGTGGATACTTTCTGGAGTTTTCTTTTCCACGGGACGTATCATCGTTTGGTATAGTTTCTCTGTAACAAATGGTACGAGAGGCGCTGAGAGAGTGAGCCAATTCCTAAGTGCATGGTACAACACTGCGTATGTAGCCATCTTGTCTCGACTGCTTTTTTCTTGCCAGAACCTTCTTCTGACAAGTCGCACGTACCAGTGGCTGAGATCATCCACCATGAAGTTGGTCAACTCCTTGGCGGCTACATGTATTTCATATGCTTCTAGCGCGTTGGTAACTGTGGCTTTGAGACTTTCAGTCTTGGAAATGAGCCACTTGTCTTCTTGTCTCATATTTCGGGCAAGCTTTTCCGGACTCCCTTTGCTCGGCTTGAAAGAATCCAAGTTCATGTAGAGGCTGGCGAATGCAAAAACGTTCCATGCAACTTTCAGAGTACTTGAAGCCTCTTCAACGGAATCCCAAGAGAATCTGAAGTCTTCCCAAACGGTTCTCTGGAGTTCATAGAGTCTAAGTGCGTCACGTCCAAATCGATTAATCACATCACCTGGAGAAACGAAGTTTCCAAGAGACTTGCTCATTTTCTGACCTTCGGCGTCAAGTGTATGCCCATGCATCAGAACCGACCGGTAAGGACTTTTGTCGAACGTTATCATGCCTGAGCCCAGTTGCGTATAGAACCAGCCTCGAGTTTGATCGTGGGCTTCAGTGATGAAATCTGCAGGCCACCATGTTTGAAACGCTCGTTTTTCTTTCGGATATTCTAGACAAGCCCACGAAGCTATTCCAGAATCCAGCCAGACATCTACTATGTCGGGAACACGTTTTGCGGATCCTCCACAATCACATCTGAGTTCTATTTGGTCGACGCATTGTCTGTGGAGGTCTAGAGATTCTGGAAATTCTACTGCCTTAGCCTTCAATTCGGAGCTTGATCCAATAACGGTCCTTGCTTCACAGTTTTCACAAATCCAAATTGGTAATGGAGCGCCCCAATATCTCTGTCTAGAGATGACCCAGTCTCTTGCACCCGTCAACCAGTCCGCAAACCGTTTCTTTCCAGCCCATTCAGGCACCCAATGAATTCTCTTGTTCTCTTCGAGAAGCTTCTCCTTGAGTTTGGTTATCATTACAAACCATTGTTCCGTGGCACGTTGGATCAGAGGAGTTTTGCATCGCCAGCAATGTGGATACGAGTGTGTTACGATAGTATCAAACAGGAGAAGGCCTTTTTTCTTGAGATCTTCGACTATTATTTCATTTGCGTTGAAAACGTATTGACCCCTGTACTTTCCAGCCTCTTCTGTGAACGTCCCCGTATTGTCAACTGGACATAGGACAGGAAGGCCCTGTTCGAGTCCAACCTCAAAATCTTCCTCACCATGTCCTGGCGCAGAGTGAACGCACCCCGTTCCCTCCATCATGGTAACATGCTGTCTGGATGGAACCACACGATGCGCATTCTCAAGCTTCGATTGAGCAGGAACCTCTTCAAGTAAGGGAGGTTTGAACCTTAATCCGACAAGTGTTTCTCCCCTGAAGCTTTCAAGGATCTGGTATTCCCGTCCTATCTCTTCTGAAAGAGCTTTGCATCTGGCTTCGGCTAGAATGTAGACCTCGTCACCGAATTTCGCTCTCACGTATGACTCGTCGGGATGAACCATAACGGCAACATTTGCCGGTATCGTCCACGGTGTGGTCGTCCAGATAAGAATGAATTCTCTTTCTTTCCCTTCTATCGGAAACTTCACGTAGATTGAACGATCTTTGACTGTTCTATACTCATCAGTTGCTTCGTAGCCAGCCAGAGCGGTCTCGCATCTAGGGCACCAGTGAACCACTTTCAAGCCTTTTTGCAGTAACCCTCGCTCATCCGATCTTTTGATCGTCCACCACACAGACTCAATGTAGTCATTAGTGTATGTGACATATGGGTGATCCCAGTCCATCCACACGCCAAGGTTCTTGAAGACAGAGGTTTGATTCTTCATGTTCTCCTCAGCGTACCGTTTACATCTTTCGATGAAGACTTCGACGGTGATCTTATCTTCGATCTCTTTCTTCGACTTTATCTGAAGATCTTCCTCCACCTTCACCTCGATCGGAAGTCCGTGACAATCGTATCCGGGCTGATCGCGAACGTCTAAACCTGTCATTCTCTTGTATCTGATGACAGCATCCTTCAGCAGCTTGTTCCAAGCCGTTCCTACATGTGGAGGATTCGTAACGTATGGAGGTCCATCCAAGAAATAGAACTTCTTTCTTCCCTTCCCTTGATTTCGAATCCTTCTATAGATGGATTTCTTCTCCCACCACCTATGCACTTCCTCCTCGACGGATCGAGTCGCATATTTTCGCGGAGTCTTTCCAACAGCATGTTTTACCAATTGAATCATCTCAAAATTGAGAAACTCACCATTCACTCATCCAACTTCTAGACAGGAACTTTCGCTTTCACAGAGTTTCAGAGAGTACTCTTTGACAATAATTAAATTCTTGCTGCCAGATCAAGTAATCTCCACTTCGAATACAAGTCGACGTTAATATCTTGCCAAAGTTTAATAGAACGTTCCTTGGGATATGAGCCGGAACTTGGTGGAAAGACAGATGGCACCCTCGAAGATCTCCGATACCATAAAGGGTTTCTTCTCCACCCAGGGTGAGGAGGCTCTGACCCCCCGGTTTCGAGGGCTTAAGTCGATCTTGTCAGAGGTGCCTAAATCCAGCGTTATCCAGTTCACTGCATTATCGATCATAGTTATCTTGGCAGCCACGATGAGGTTGATGCCTCTTCGTTGGGGAATTTACCTTTCTGAATTCGATCCTTACCACCAATATAGAATGACGGAATTCATGGTGAAGAATGGCTTTGCATCGTGGTTCAGCTGGCATGACAACATGACGTGGTATCCCTGGGGACGGGATATGGCAACCACAACCTATCCTGGCCTTCCGATTACAGGCGCACTTCTCTACTTGTTTACGCAAAGCTTCGGTGCAGACATGACCTTGTACCAGTTCTGCGTCTTCTTTCCAATCCTCTTTGGATCAGCAACCGTTGTTGCACTTTATTTTCTTGGAAAAGAAGTGTGGGGTAAGAGTGCGGCGCTTTTCTCAGCCCTCTTTTTGGCTTTCAGCTCATCACACATATCGCGAACCTCGCTGGGATGGTATGATGACGAAACCATTGGTATATTCTCGATGATACTGTTCTTTGCATTCTTTCTCAAGGCAATTTCACCAAACAGATCGCTTAGGTCCTGCATAATCTATTCCACACTATCCGGACTAACACTTTCTTATCTGGCTTCGGGATGGGGCGGCTTCAGATACCCAATGTCACTGATGGCGCTGTTCGCATTCGTCCTCATAATTGCACGAAGATACTCACGTAGGCTCTTCATAACGTACTCGATAACGTATGGACTGTCTCTCTTCGTGGCGACTCAACTCCCAAGGCTTGGATACGACTTCTTGTCCGAATGGTCAAGCATGGCGATACTGGGAGTCTTCCTTCTGTTATGCGCGGCTGAAATGTACGGTTCAGTAAAGGGGTATCGTGATAGGCTTCTGGTAACTGGCGGCATTCTAGGTTTGCTGGCTGTCGGAGCTGTTGTACTATGGCAGTTGGGACTTATGGCACCCTTAGGTGGTAAGTTCGCAGCCATATTGGACCCGGCTGCAAGGCTACAGCTACCCATAGTAGAATCTGTGGCGGAGCATCGCCCAGCAACTTGGGCTTCATTCTTTTACGAGTTTGGAATAATGATATTTCTAGGAGTCTTCGGTCTCTTCTTTGCTGTACAACGACGAAGAAACACCGACATATTCATGATTGTCTTCGGAGTGACAGCCGTCTATTTTGCTGGTTCCCTTGTTAGATTGACGAGTATACTTGCACCTGCCTTCTGCATACTCTCAGCAATAACACTTGTTGAACTCGGTAAGCCCTCAGTCGACATTCTACGAGAGACAACCATCTTTCCAAAAAGGAGAGTTCGATTCACCACGCGCGTTGGAAAAGAGTTCGGCGTAGCCATAGTCCTGATTCTCCTTTTAGTCACCATGCCAACATTCTACTACGCAACTGCGTCCGCATACACTCCTACAACAATAGTGACGTCAAGTATTCCGATAACTCCTCAGGAAGGACAAGAAGGACAATATAATGATTGGTTGGAGGCGCTGTCATGGATGCGAGAGAACCTGCCTGAGAACGCGGTCGTCTTTTCTTGGTGGGACTATGGATACTGGATTACTACAATCGCCGAGAGACGTTCTATGGCAGATAACGGAACAATAAATGGTACTCAGGTAGCCGTGATAGGATCTACCTTCCTGTCAAATGAGACAAACGCTCTTCCGATTTTGAAGAAGTACGGCGTGACTCACATCGCCATCTTCGTCACTTGGACTACTAACCAACAGGGACAGATACAGTGGGTAGGCTTTGGAGAGGATAACAAATGGTACTGGATGGCAAAGATAGGCAATGGAACAACACTTCAGGGAGAGAAGATCAACTTCCGCGAACTCCGAAGCGGTCAAGATACAGTCTACAACAGGATCATAACAGTCGGAGATAGAGTTGTATCGAACGAGACGATAGCTGACGGCAATGGAATCAAAGACAATACCATGTTGGGCAAACTGATTACCATGGCGATAAATCCGAGTGCTCAAGAGACTTCAGCTTATTACAGTAGGGTCTTCACTTCTTCGAACAAATTCGTTTTGTTGTACGAGGTAAGCTATCTGAAAACTGCGACGCTTTCACTACAACTGGACCGTTCAAACATAAACTATGGAGAGAACGTAACCGCTCGTGGAGAACTATTGGAGGAAGGAGGTGGAGGCTTGGGAGACAAGATTGTTTTCCTAGAGCACTCCACTGACCAAGGACAAACATGGTCGAGAACCGTTGGACTTATGACCTCGGCAAATGGAACATATCGATACAGTTGGAGACCGGATGGAGGATCCTATCTTATCCGTGCGGTGTGGGATGGTGAGGAAAGCCAGTACGGAAGGGTCGCTACCCAAAACCAAGAGTTAATTGTCGTAAGGAAAGAAAGCTCGATAACAACCAAGTTGTCGTCAACGAATGTGAAGGTTGGACAGTCTATCAAGATAACCTCGACTCTATCGGTTAAATCAAACTTTGGGACCATCACGACAGAGTATAGCCTTGACAAAGAGAGTTGGAACACCATCGCATCTGGATCACCTGTTTCGGGTGTATTTTCGACAGAATGGACGCCGCAGGAGGCTGGAACATACTATATCCGAGTTTACTGGTCAGGTGATGCAGAGTACAATGAAGCATCAAGCGATGTACTGACTCTAATGGTTACAACCTGAGTTCAGGATATGTAGGAGAACCGTTCATCCAACTTTCTTTCACCGATCTCTTTATCCAGCTTCTCGGCTGCCTGTTTTATCTTCTCCTCAAATTTTGACATGTTCTTAATTTCTTGTTCGAGTTGACCGTAATTCAATTCTAGGTCTAGCATCCGACCCAAAATCGTTAGAACGCTCCTCGCAGCTTTTGGATCAGGAATGTAGCCCACAGTTTCCCCAAGCAGACAAGCTGCATCTAAGCCTCTTGCTTCCGCCAATGGAAGTATGAGTCCAGCCACCCCAACAACTGGAATACCCATCTTGTTGATTACAACCCCGAGCTTGCTCAACTGAGCGGACAAACTATCACTTGTCGCCGCACCAAAGACCTTTGGCCGACCTGTCTCGCTTGAGCTGTATCCACCTACAGTCACAACAAGCTTGGCAGAATATCTCGCAGCATACTCTACTATTGTCTCAGCGACTTCGTATTGTCCAACCGCACTTTGAGGTTGGCAGTCGCCCGTGATCATCACGATCTCCTGTTTTCCATCTTCACTCTTGTAATAGTAGAACTCGTTTCTCGGAAGCCTCGCCACACCTCTTTTGTTGACGAGTGCATAATATGGAAAGTGTGGTGAATGAAGTACAGCGATCCTTTTTGCCTTTGACTGCTTTATCAGATATGATGCAACAATCATTCCGATTGAGCCGAGGCCTGGCAAACCCTCTATGACCACAGGTTTATTCGGTCGAACCTTCCCTTCGTCCACGCACGTATTCATCTGTATGCTTTTCCTCGTACACCTTATATTTCGCATATTTGTCAGAGGGAGAAAATTTTGCGGGATGAGGAGACCTTGTCTCCGAACCACATTGAGGACATTTCCCTCTTAGGGTGTAGAGTCGACATTTGTCACATCGTCTAATTAACCATCTCAAGTGACTCGGCGTCCTTGTCCTCCAACCTCACTTATTGTTGCGAGAGCTTCATCGACGGCCTGTTTCATAATGTTCTCAGCCTCGTTATAGTCCCTTGCAGTTACCTCTATCCGGTACTTGGGGGACCCAACGGCGTAGACTTTAACAGTCGTACCTCGAGGTTTCTTCGCCTTCTTAGCGTTTTGAAGGCTTCTCTTGATAAGCTCGATTCCATCAGGTCTTGAGCAGGTAAGCTCTACAACGGCTTTCAAACTGGCCTTCTCGGTTTTGATCTTGGTCCGTGCTATTTCAGTTAGAACCTTGGCCCAGCTTGGATCGATGCCAAGTTTAGCAAACGTCTCTTCGCCTTCTTCAACGGCTTCCTGCAGTGCGTCGTAGTAGGTACCATATTTTTCCAAAAAGGTTTTGTACAGTTTCTCGGTTGACGCGGGATCCAAAGCCAGTTTTTCAACTGCGCTCTTTAGGATCGATTCGGCTTTCTTATGTTTCTTCCATTCGAGCAGTGTTTCTGCTTTCTCTCTTCCGGTGACTCTTCTAAGTGATAAGTCAACTTGACCCTTTTCGGTGTTTATTCTGAGGACTTTGAGAACTAGTTTCTGACCTTCTCTAACATGATTTCTAATGTTCCTGACCCACGTCGAGGAGATCTCTGATATGTGGATTAGTCCTTCCTTTCCTTTGTACTCATCCAGACTCACGTAGGCTCCATAGTCTGTGACTTTTGTCACAGAAGCAACTACTAGATCACCTACATCTGGGTATTCTGACTGAGAAGAGATTTGTGGAGCCTCCTACCCTAGTATCTGAAGAGTCTCTCCCATGATTTCGGCCTTTCCACCGCGAGGAAACGCGAGAACTTCGTCACAGACGTTACATTTGACCTCAAGAGAGACGCGATCAAAGATTATCTGTTCATTCCCACATTTCTTGCATTTTACCTTCATGTATATGCTGTCAGGTTTTGGAATCATCTGGTCATGTTTCATGCGATTCTACGCTCCTACCTCAAGCTTCCTAAGTCTAATACCGAGTCTCGTGACCTCATATCCGCAAGACTTGCATTTCATTCGGAGAACCTGTTTCTTCGTGGTTTTCGCTGTCCTCTTCAGTTCCGGCCATTTCTGTCCACCATACCCATGCTTTTCATGTTCATGTCTACGAACACCGGCCGCCAGCGAACGTTCCTTGCCCTTCTTGTAGATGGATATGGAATGTGGAGAGTGCTTCTTGCATTTCGGACAGTAAGTACTTGTTTCTTTTGGAACCTTCATTCTTTGTCAGACTCGGATGGAGTATAGACACGGCTTGACAGCTCTATTTATACATTGTTTCACTTAGCCATTTTGTACATTGTTCTCTCTTATCAGTAGGTTCTCGATCAGTTTTCCTTCCGCGATGAATTGACTGTAGATAGGAGACGTGAATCTGAAGTCGTCTTGGTTGCCATCCCGAATTATTCGCAACCGATCTTGATTGCCGCTTTTCCTTTCATGAGTATCTCCACGTTCTCCAAAGGGAGTGTTGCTATGTCTTCTGGTTTGAACGGTCCATATGGTTTCAAGTCTGCACCGATTATCGCGGGGATATCGACCAAAAACCTAACCACTGCGGTCTTCGATTTTGCAGGTATAGCTCTTGGACTCTCTTGACCTACTTCCTCTGCCAATATCCTCTGAATCATCAATTGGTATTGTCTTGAAGCTTCAAATGTGGCTTCTAAGACAGCATTCTCCTCTCCGACGGCTGCTTTTGACACTGTCTCTTGGCCAGATCTCATTTCAGTGATGCGAAGTATTTTCTGCAATCTTATCTCTAGAAGTCCCTTCGACAACTCTTGAGCTCTTTTCAACTCTTCTTCTGCCAGTTTCTTTCTCACAGTCTTCTCGTCGGTTTTTTTTGCATATTCCTTTAGCTTGCGAATGTAGTCGGCCAGTTGCTCATAGAAGCCCTTATCGATTGACTGAAGGTTCTGTTCGGTCCTCTCCCGTCTCCAGTACTCATAGATTTTTTCGTACATTCATATCACTGGTCGCGCTTTTCCTTTGCCAATAAGTAGCACTGCGGCTGCCGTCGGTAGTGTCACTCGCTGATTAATATATGGTCCAAATGTTGATCCACCAAGTCTGAATTCAGGAGCTTCGTCTACATCAACCGCCTCTTGGCCTTTCTGAAAGCCGATGGCTTCATCGAAAGGATCGAACGATTCAAGTTTGTCAACATCAATCTCCACAGTGCGTAGTCCTGTTTTTCCGTTCAGAGTTTCTTCGGTTCGAATAAGTCTATGTACATCGGTCGTCACGACAGTGTCGATATTTGCAGAACATTCTTCAATGATTCTTCTCAGAATCTTTTCCCAACCCCTGTTACCTATAGTGTGAGGCCCAAGCATCTCAATCATACTTCGTACATCTTGATATTCCATTGTAGCTCTTAGCTCTTCGATTATCGTCTTGACCAACGTGCCCTTAAATCCCAAACCAATCAGTTCATTCTGATCTGCATCCACAAGAGTGTGGGCTAGTTTCTGATTTATTCTTCTCTTCCATCCTTTGGTCGCATTCAACTTCTCAGGCAAGGTAAGTCTTGCGGATCCTTTCTGAAGAATATCCATTTCATCGAGATCAAGCCCATTGCCAAGTACATAGTCGACTATCTCTTTTCTTTCGTCACTGTCCAGATTGAGAATACTGTCTGACAATGCGTGAATATGGTAGCCTCTATGGCCTGTGAAGAAAGCCTTCAATTCCATTTTCGAGAATCCATAGTCTTCTATTAGAAAATCAGTTAGCTTCATTGCCTCATTTCTAGCTTTTCCGAGACATAACTCACAGACCCATGTTCGTTCGTTGAATCTCTCGCCATGGCATGACTTACAGACTTGGGGGGCGGCGCCCTTACCGGATCTTCCACACGTTTTGCATGTCCACCGGTCATGCTCCTCTTTGCATGATGTGGGTATGTGGTCGGCGTCAATGTCAAAGACGAGATCGGCGCCGAGCCAACCTTTCTGCTCCATCTCCTCTTCTGGGTTCGAGTAGTAGGCCGTTGAGTAGTACACGTCGGATGGCGCTGTATCCTCAACAAGTCTTCGAAGTTCATTGACTGATGTGAACTGTCTGTGGCGGACCATCATCCTGTCTCTAAAGTGAACGAATCCGAACTCCCTTTTTTCCATCTTCTTGGGAGGTACGATCCGATGCGAGTAATTCCTGTAGTATTCTCTGAACTTTCGTTCCAGATACTCCTCAGTCTTCATCCGCCCGAATCCGCCTGCCGAAGACCCGTTTCCTATAATAGCCTAGAGGATGTCGCACTGACTTACATAGGTCGTTAGGGTTTATGCATAATCCATGGGTTTTTAGGGTCTCACATTTTGGCGGGAGATACCTCGTCTTAACCCCTCTTGAACCACTTATATGCTCTACTTGGTACCTAGTCAATCTCTCGCTAAAATCGGACGCCTCTTTGAACATTTTCACGAGATCTTCACGATTGATTCCAACGTTGAGTAGGAAAGATGTCAAAGTAAAACGCCCCATATGAGAGAGATGCTTTTTTGAGACTAGAGCTTGGTTAAGAGCCATTATGCATGGAGGCATAGCACCAGGAACCACGGCTTTCGGCATTTCTAGATATGAGACAGCTTTGCCCGTCCCCACTTCTTCTACGAGTTTCCCGATACGTTTGGTGAGAGGTTCAGGGATTGATTTTGATGGAGGTCTTATCCTTGAAAATACTCTTCGCTGGACCTCTTCCTCCAGTAGTCTTGCCACCTCATCTTGAGTTATCGTGACTAGGCCGTGTTCAAGTGTACGATTAATCAGTTTCCACTTTGGATCTCGAATGTTCTTTGCGTTCCTGAGATAGTTCACGAAATGAATACTATAATCGAAAGTCGTAACATTGTCTATGTTCTGTTGGGGCATGATGCTCCAACCGAAAGTGTTCCTGGATAGTTCAATAATCTTTTCCGAAGTCTCATCCCTGAGGAGTTCACATGCTCTCTTCGATTCTGAGAGAGCGTATCTTCTCGCGACTCTTTCATTCGCAATCTGGCTTACAAGCATCATAGCGGTAGGGAATGAGAGGATCTCTACGTCAGTGTCTAGCCATTTCGAGGAGACCACGGCATCTTTCTCAGATTCTCTTATCCTCTGCTCTGCTCTGTCGAGGATTCGATCATAGCTTCCAGAAGCAAGTTCTTCGATGCCTATCTTCAGGCTTCTGATATGTTCAGATGCTTCAACTGTAAAAGGGTATTTTGCAAGATCTGTTGTGGTAAGCATTCTCTTTGCTCTTATTCCGCTTCGATACGAGGTGCAAGATAGTACAGGAGATGGCCCTGTTGAGGCATCTCGAATTCAACCTTTATTGGCATATTAGTTGAGAACTCCATCGTTACGATTTCCGATGCGCCGCTTCCCGCTCTTATTATGTTTGCAAGATAGTTGAGATTGTAAGTCGCTTTGGATGGTTCTTTGACATCCATCTCAAGCATCGCTTCACTCCCCTTCTCTATCTCCATGTTCGCGCTGCTCATTTCTGTACTTGTGCTGACAAGAAGTTTTTCTGGAGTGGTCTCAAGCTTCACATTGTCACTTATCGATTGAGCATCTTCGATAATATCTCGCAGACTCTCAGTAGTCATCTTGACTTTCGAATTGAAAACTACTTTCGGTGTTGGTACTTCCTCTTCAACAGATTCTAAAGTTGGTATGGTGAATCTCTTAGTAATCTTTCCTTTCAGTAATAACATAACTTTCTTGGTTGTATCGTCGTATGACATTTCTAGCGTCTCATCGCTTCTGGATCTTTTGAGGAGTTTCAACATGTTTCCTATGTTCACTCTTATTTTGTTCGGCTCGGAACAATTGAACTTCTCAAACGCTGATTTGGGCCATTCAAAATCAACCATTGCGACATGTGAGGGGTCCATCGACCGTAGTTTGATGCCTTCAGAGGAAGTGTTGAAGTCAGCTTCCTCCACCAGCGTTGAAATAACTGTCAGGATGTTTCTCCAAAGCTTTGCATCGGGAAGTGAAGCCTGAAACAAACTAGTGCACCTAGATCCCAAGAGTTGAGTTGGATATCTACTGGAGTTATTATAAGGTTGGCGCTTAGCCAATCCTTAGTTTTCGATTCAGGCTAAGATGTCTCTCTCCATGTGGTTCCGCAACGAGTGCATCTAAAGAATTGTGTTGATGATTCATCTGCGCCGCGAGTCTGTACAAGCCAATAGAAGGCTTCGAAGTGCCCGCACTTTGGACATTCGACTTTTGTTTTTGGCAAAGTCCTGATTTTCTGCTCCTCTTTCCCGATAACGACAATTTTCTCTTTTTCTGAGGCTATCTTTGAGACGGCTTTCTCAGGCTTGCCGGGTACGAACCCGCATTTGGGACAGTTCAAGACAATCTTCTGTTCCTTCCTAACGAGGATGAGAGCGGTCCCACATTTAGAGCAAAACTGCATGAGTTTCAGCTACCTAGAAATTAACCCCGTTGATTCTTGTTGAGCGCAATTTAATCTTTTTGGAAGTGGTTGATTGCCTGCGAAAGGATCCTGGCTACCCTTATCGGCTCTGGGATATCTGCCATGCAAAGTGACTTCAGCATATCCTTTGTTTGAACGGGTTCTATTCCCAGGTGATGGAGAAAGAGCGGTCTCTTGCCCTGTTCTAATGTGAGCGAAGATGTGCAAGCATCGGCCTTCAATAGGTTTTTTCTTGACCTGCAGCTACCTACGCTTTTGATTGCATTACTTAACAATCGCTCTTTTTCTCTTGTTCTTGAGACGACGACAATCGGGATTCCCGTTTTCTTATGAAGACCTCTGATATCGACAACATTTAGGCCTCCAAGAGCTAAACCATCAATCATGATCAACCTCGTCTGTTGAAAGTGTCGGGAAGATTTGATCATTCTCGCAAGGTTAGAGGTAGCATTGTGCCCATCTCTCTCAATCGTTGCCCTCATAACGCCTTCAAGCCAATGGGCCCCTCGAAAAACGACTCCTACAATCTCTACGTTTCGTTTCTTCGATTTTCTTGGAGATGCGCCATCGGAGACAGCTAAGATGCGAATTTCTTTTTTCATATTCTTCAATGTTTTCAACGGTCTTTCATTCTTTCAAGAATATCCTTCAAGAGTTCCGCAGCAGCATCTGATAGATTTCCGGGATTTCTACAAACGATTCGAGTCATTTCTTCTATACTAAGAGACTTCTTTAGCCAAGAATTGACTATCAGTGCTTCGACGACATTTGCAACGTGGCCTCGTTTCATTCTTCTTGGAAGAAAAGATTTAATCGCCGACTTCTTCGCGGCTTCGAAAAGCACTTTGTCGCTGACTTTGATCCCTACGGGCTCTCCGCAAGATTGGGTCAAGGCCAGAGAGAATAAGAAATTTACGAATGCATCGCCTAATCTCGCAAGTTGCGGGTTTCTAAGCACTTCTTGAACTTCGCGGCTATCCAAATTGTTCCGTGACAATCAGGTCTCATCTTGACCTACGAAGGATCAAAACCGGAACTACTATTCTGCCAACCCTTTAGACTTTGCAAACTTTTCAGAGAACTCGATGGCTCTTTCTCTTATCTTTGTTAGTGCTTTCTCCAGCGCTTTCGAAGGCGACTTTTCTCCTTTCATTCTTATGTAGATTATTGGTGCGGGAACGAGTGGATGAGGTTGGTCGTAGCCAGCCATTTCCACATCACTGTCTTCAAGCAGGGTATGCTGAAGGAGGTTGCAGAATGTGTGCCCCTCACCATATATTTCGATCTTCAACTCGTTCTTCACGTTCTTGAGCGTCTTGATCTCCAATAGGATCTCCCCTTCAGATTGTGTCTTTACCATAATCGTCGGCTAGTTTTCTTCGTTCAATGTTCATGCATGTCTGGCATTGAAGAATTGTGCCCTTGAGAATCAACGGATCTCCACATCTTGAACATGAGGCTCTTATGACCCCGAGGCCCCGTCCTATGGTTGTCAGTTGGGGGACTCGATTCTTCACGTTCACTACTCTAGCCCTAACGACGTCTGTCGCCTTGCAAACCTCCATCATTGCACGTTCGTATCTAGGGCTTGAGGTGGATATGTGAAGGAGGGCAGTGAATGGGGTAGATGCGGTTCTGTCTCCTATCTTGACTAGGCTCAACGTAGCCATCTTGCCCTGAGCGTTCACGACTTTACCAATAACTGTGTCGCCATCCATCGGGACTAATGGTCGTTTGACGCTGGGGTTCACGGAGACCGTCTTGTTTAGTTTGTCTCTTACTGTGTACCCGGTTACCTCTGAGTAGATTGTTCCATTCAGCTCATAGGTCCCAGATCCAGGCATGAATTCTTCGACTACGCCCAGTCTCTCTCCAGGAATGACGAACTGAGTCTCACTGTTGTCTTTCGGTTGCATGTGTCACAACCCTATAGAGATCCACCGGAACGACGTGTTCCTTTTTAGAGTGAAATCTGAATGTATGAGGAATCACTAACGTCATTTGGTAGAGGTCTGTAATAGTGGCTTTATGTCTTGAAACTAGGCTTTTAATAAATGCTCTGTTTCTTCCACCACTCTTATGCAATGAGTAGACTACTCCTCCAATTGCGAGCGCCTTTAGGACAAAAGCTCGATCCGCGCCTCTTCTTCTCACGCCGAACGGAGGGTTTTGAATGACGGTATCGAATCGACCGGCAACTCCTTCTAAGTCCGAGGCGATCCATTGAACTCTCTTCTGGAGATTCATCTTCTCTGAACTCTGTCTGGCGATACGGACAGCCATAGGATCCAAATCAACTCCAACAACTTCCTTTGCGTTCAATAGAGCCGCACCAATCGCCAGCCTCCCAGTTCCACATCCCAAGTCTATAACACGCTTGCCTCTAATGTCGTCGTGTAGCTTCCCAGCGATGTAAAGCATCTCCGCAGCTGTTTGAGACGTTATCGTGTACTGTTCAAGTTGAATCTTAGGATTCGAATGTGGTGGAACATATTCAAGCGCTATCTCAAGTTGTTTCTTACTCACGGATAGGCTTTCCATAGTCTTCCCACCGCTTCTTTCCTGCTGCTATGAAGGCTTCTTCTGCATTCAATATTGGTCGCCTAAACCTCTCCTGATCGTCTATTGCCAGCCTCGGACAAGCTGTAATTACAAACGCTTCAAGATCGGTGAATGATTCTAAGCCTTCTGGGGTACACTCGCTTGCTGATAAGAAGACGCATTCCTTGCCCAAATTCTCCAGCAGGTTTCTGACGTTGTTGGACACGTCGATGTTTGTTTGACCCGTTTTCAACCCTATTACTATTCCAATCCTCTTGGAATCCTGAAACTTAGCTATGGCAGCCCATCTCTTTTTCAAGATGAGTCTGACGGTCTCTGTCATGTCTCTTGCTTGGTTAAGATATGGATCGGCTACAATCGTTCTTTTTCCAGTTGCCAGTTGTATACCTATCGCGTGAAAGTCTCCGCCGCCTATAAGAACATAGGCGTCAACTTCATTTGCTATTGATATGGAAGTTGAATAGTCGCAGCCAAGAACTTGCCCGTCATAGGTTGCGTGTCCACTTACTTTTCCTATGTGAGGTTCTTTTCCAGCGTCCCGCAAAATCCTTGCAGCATGACTCAACTGATCGGTATGCTGGACGACCGTTGCAAGTCCTATTCTCCTTTCCTTCGCAAGAAGTTTGAGAGCCTCCTTCAGGGGTTCATCAATGCTCACGTTTGATTTTGCTTCTATGTAGAGCACGTTCCCCACATCCTTTCCATTCATTGGTGAGTGCCCGTAATGCACTATTGCATCGGCTTTCAGGATCGCTTGTGCATTGAATGCCAAGTCACAGGCACCATAACAAGCGTCTGCTGAAAGTATGATCTCAGCGCCAGACAATCTCTCAAGTTCTCTTGCAAGTTCGAACCCTTTAGGTTTCAAGCCTTCCGGTAACTGCAGCAAGACCCTACGGTACTTTCCGTTACGGATGTACTCGATAACCCTGTTCTTCTCTAGCTTGAACATCATATCACTGAACTGAAAGATGCGGACAGTCGTTTTGTATGGTTCGATCGACAGAATCGGTCAACAAGGGCTGAGTCATGACTGACAGATTACTGTTACTATCGAGATCTAATCAAGTTCTCTCGGCATCACGTGTGCTGGACGTGAAAAATAGGGAGCGGGCATACGGTTGCTCCATTTGACCTAAGGATGATTGGAGTCGATTGAATGCGAATCGGATTATTTGATATCCCATGCGAGTCCAGAATCTTCTGCGACACCTCGACCTACGCTCTTTTCCAGCAATAGTCTCTGCTCAATGCTTGCTACCCACTTTCTGACTTGAACTACCGCGTCTGGATTCACGGACATCGAATCGATTCCGCTTTCTACTAAGAATCTAATGAAGTCCGGTCCATGTACACTTGGGGCCTGGCCGCAGATGGATACGGTCTTACCGTCTCTGTGAGCGACTTCAACCAAGTGTCTTATTGCTCTCTTGACCGCCAGATCACGTTCGTCAAAGATGTGTCCTACGGTCGCGTTGTCTCTGTCGCATCCTAGTATGAGCATCGTAAGGTCATTTGAACCGATGCTGTAGCCGTCAATGTACTTGTTGAACTGATCAGCCAGAATGACGTTGCTTGGTATCTCCGCCATAAGCCATACCTTGAAGTCGGGGCTTCTTCGTAATCCTTCTTCTTCCATGATTTGCACGACTTTCTTGACTTCGTCGAGGGTACGGACAAAAGGTAGCATGACCCATAGATTCTTCAGTCCGTACTCTTCGCGGACTTTTCTAATTGCTTTCACTTCGAGTTTGAAAGCTTCTTTGTATTTGGGATCGTAGTACCTCGAAGCTCCACGCCATCCTAGTAAAGCAGAAGGTTCAACTGGTTCATATTTTTCGCCGCCCTCTAAATCGCGATATTCACTGGATTTGAAGTCACTGAACCGCAGAACCACAGGTCTTGGGTTCATTGCTGCGCAGACTTTTCTCATTCCTTCAGCAAGTTTCTCGACAACCCTCTCAGGCTGACCTATCTCAATCAGGTGGAGTGGATGTTGGTTGATGTCCGAGGCCCAGATGAATTCCTCTCTCATCAAGCCGACTCCATCACACGGTAGTTTGGCTGTCTTTTCAGCTATCTCCGGTTCGCCAAGATTTACCAAGATTTTTGTTCCCGTAACGGGGTAGGATTCTGTGGCTGTAGCGGTAGCCACCGTCCCTTCCTCAGGTTTCTTCATCGCCTCTTCGAGTATACCTTCGTAGACAACGCCGTTTCCTGCGTCGACAGTGATTTCAGCCATGTTTTGGATAACCTGAGTTGCTGGTGTCCCTTTGCTTGCTGTACCTACTATACATGGAATGCCGAGTTCACGGCTCACTATGGCTGCGTGACAGGTCGTTCCGCCGCTGTTGGTTACTATGGCCTTTGCTTTCCTCATTGCAGGAACCCAGTCTGGTGCAGTCATCTCGGTGACAAGGATTTCTCCTTTCTGGAATTGGTTGATGTCGGTAACGGACATTATGACGTGAGATTTTCCTGCTGCCATGCCTGGTGAGGCAGGTAGACCTTTGACTATGACTTTTCTTTCGGTTGTTGCAGGTGGTTTCGCTTCGGCCTTTGGAGCCTTCTTGAAGCTCCAGACGGTTTCTGGTCTCGCTTGAAGTATCCATAGCTTGTTGTTTCTCTCATCCAGTCCCCATTCGATGTCCATGTGGCGCCCATAGTGTTTCTCTATCGCCAGTGCGTGTCGGGCAAGTTCTTTGATCTGTTCATCTGTTAGGACTTGTTTGTTCTTCAAGTCAGCAGGAACCGATGCTTCGTAGGTGCCTCCGTCAGGTTTTCGAACCAGTTGACGAATCTTCTCGGGAACGTTCTTGGTAACTATCTTGAGGTCATTCTTGCTTACGTAGTACTCGTCGGGCGTGACGGTGCCTTGTACAACAAATTCTCCTAAGCCATATGCTGCTTCTATCAAGATTTGACTTTCGTCGCCGTTCGAAACATTAAGTGTGAACATGACTCCAGCTGACTTTGAGTATACCATCATTTGGACTGCTGCTGAAAGGGCTACGGTCATGTGATCAAAGCCTTTCTGAACGCGATAAAATATTGCCCGGTCTGTGAAGAGGCTGGCGTAACATTCTCTGACTTTTTCAGCGACTTGATCTCCACCTGAAACATTCAGATAAGTTTCCTGTTGACCAGCAAAGCTCGCATCAGGCAGGTCTTCGGCGGTCGCTGAGGATCGAATCGCGACGTAGGGATTGGAGTCTCCGCTCTTCTTCGCAAGTTGCTTGTAGGCTGCTACAATCTCGTTATGAAGATCTTTGGGCATAGTGGATTCGAGGACTAAAGTCCTAGCGGTCTTGCCGACCTTCTGAAGAGTCCTTGTATCATTTGGGTCGACAAGTTCCTTCATGATCCCCGCTATCTTCGCATCTAGCTTAGCCTCTTTCATGAAATGTTTGTAGGCGGCGGCGGTGGTTGCGAAGCCGTATGGAACGGGAACTTTGGTTTTCTGCGTCATCTCTCCAAGGCTTGCGGATTTGCCACCTACGAGAGGAACTTCATCCTTACCGAGTTCATCAAACCAGAGAACGTATTTCTCACTTTTTTCGGGCATCTACCAACACCAATCTTCCAGTAAGAGGTATTCTAGTATGAGATTGCCCAGTCATCCTTTGCCACGCATAAAAGCGTTTTGACTGCGTCGTTTAGGCAAGCTACTCTGCAAACAGAGCAAGTTAGAGGCGTTACGCAGCTATCTGAGGCTCAATCTTCTCGATAGAAATCCTACAAGGCATAGGCAACTTTGATGAGGAGATTCTCAAGGCTTCTTTGGCATGGTCGAGCGCAGACTCATTGATGTAGATGTCTATGACAGACTTGTTCGATCGTATTACTGCTGCTCTTCCGGTAGGTTTTCCAAATGACCTCCTCATTCCCTCTTGCAACCTGTCCGCTCCGGCTGTTGCAATCATTCTGTTCTCTCTCAGAATCACATGAGGATACGTAACTACCTTGATCAGGTAGCCTGTCTCACCAAGTTTGTCAAACAAGACTTTGTTTGCGGCCACTCGAGCTGCTTCAAGGGCGTTGTGCCGAACTTGGACCGCGCTCTCCGCCAGAAGCGAGACCTTGTACTGATAGGTTGCTTTGGAGTCACCCATTGTGAACTTCTGTACCTTTGATACTGGCGCCCCGTGAATGTATTTTTGTCTTGTATAGGGTTGTCCTTTGGGAACCCTGTAGTTTCGACCTTTCGTAACTAGCCACCTAAAGATTTGCCAGCATAGAGCCTTTACGTCGTTATATAAAGACTTGCTGATTCCTTAGTCAATTGTCTCCGCTTCCAATAGTGGTCGATTAATCTAAGATTCTTTCGAAACACTCCCATCAGAAGAGAAGTTTCTCGCTGAGTCATAAATGATCGATATGCTACGTTGTGAAATGCTCTCTTGGCTAGCTTCTGTCTGTAAACAGGAAGATCGCTGTGAGTAGTCAATCCGTTGAAAAGCCTGATCAACCTGTCCAGAGCTTCTCTGTCAGAACCTGTCCTCCTAAGATTCTTTTTTGTTCTCTGGACTTTGAACAGCTCGTAGAAAACTATCGTCGCAGCATGTGATATGTTCAATGTAGGGTATTCTGGGTTCGTGGGAATCGTTAGAACCAAGTCACAGAGCCTAAGCTCCTCGTTTGACAGCCCGGTCGTGTCTCTTCCGAAGACGATCGCTGTTTTTCGTCGCGACAGAATTGTTCTTTCTGCAAAAGTTGCTGGGTCACTTGTAGATCTCAGTACATTCCTGCTCGATTTTCCGTGTTGAGCAGTAGTGCCTATGACAAGATCCATGTCTCTTATCGCATCTTCGAGCGACGTTGTTATCTTGGCGTTATCTATCACGTCCTTTGCATGTGAAGCAAAGATCCTAGATTCGTTTCCCAGATCTACCATGGGGTTGACGACAAGCAGATCTTTGATACCGAAGTTCTTCATCGCTCGTGCAACATAGCCTACGTTTGCCTCGTACAACGGTTCGACCAATACGACTATTAGGCCTAACAATGCTGCCACCAAATCATAGTTCTAGTTGTCTTTGCATGAGGATTGAGACTGGATTCTCTCCTTCAGAGCTGAGCTGAGTCCATTCGAGAGTTCTTCGAATTCTTTCACGGTCATTTCATACACTCTCGAATTAGGCGGTTTCAGTTCTCTAACGAGATCTCGATCTAGCCCACGCATTTTCGATTTCAAGTAATGAGTTAGAACTTTTTCTACTCGTTTCCTTCTCTGCGTGAATAGTTCTCGAACTAACTCGTCAAAGAGTGATTGATCAGATAACCAATGTGGATTTTGTCTTGGCTTCAATACCACAATTACAGAGTCAACTTTGGGTATAGGGTAGAACGATTGTCTTGGAACAGGATCAAGCATATCTACAGTCATTTTTTGTTGGACCGCAACAGTCACTCTCCTGTAGCCTGGAGTTCCATTCTTCGCCATTAACTTCTGCGCGAATTCTTTCTGTAATGTAAGTATCGCTAGTTCGAATGTCTTCTTTGTTAGAAGAAGCATGAACTTGGACGATATATAGTAGGGGATGTTTGAAACGATCTTGTTGAAGTCAGGGAGCCTTTGTCTTAGGACGTCGCCCTCGATAATCTCAACAGTACGTAGTGCATTGAACCTTCTTCTTAGTAGCTCAACTAGCCGTGGATCTTTTTCGATTGCGATGACTTTGCCCGTAATCTCTGCCATCATTGAAGTGATGGCGCCGTCTCCTGGTCCGACCTCAAGAACTACGTCATCTTTCTTCAGAGAAGCGTAACGAACCAGTTTCTTCTGCAGATCTCTATCAACTAAGAAGTGTTGGCCAAGTCTTCTGTTAGGTTTCAATCCGTGAGGAAATGATTCAAGTTGCATGTCACTGTGCGGCCCTCGTGAAGAGCCTGTACTTGGATTCTCCGCTTAGTTCTTCAATTACCCTTCTCGCTATGAGTTTGGATGGATCGCCTATTCCTGTTCTCTTCTTTATGTCAGAAAAATTGTCGAAAGGTTTCTTTTCTCTTTGATTGATTATTTGCCACATGAGCTTCTTTCCTATTCCAGGTAGAAGTTCCAGTACATGCATCCTCGGCGTCACGGCCTGAGCTTTGTTGAAGAAGCCCACGAAGCGTTTCTCCTGATTCTTGGCTATGTCCTCGATTACCGACTGAAGCTCTGCTTGTGCTCCCACGGTTAGTTCCTCATTTCCAATGCGACCTATTACGCGGTCGACCTTCTCTCTCCGTTCCCGTCCGACGTATATCCTTTCTCGGATATTTGTTGAAGCGCCTGGTTTCAGTTGAGCTTCTAGAAGGGTGAAGAAGCTTTCTCCAACGACCTGAACTGTTGGCACGGCCATGTGTCTCGCTCTATCGGAGGTCGCTCTTCCATAAGGAAGTAGATCAAGGACGTAGGCATACTCTTCGTAAACCTTCGTTGGATACTGCCTGGTCGAAGTGGAGGCAGTGTTTTCCGTTACCCTATATTGTCTGTCAACGCTGCTCAACTGTCATGCTCCCTCTTGGAACAAGAGACTATTCGAATTGAATCAGTGTTGCCACTAGGCTACGAATGGTGTTCCTGGTGCCACGTGAAGTGGAATTGAGCAGCGTGGAGTGTGCCATCAGATATCCATCTAAGATTAGAGCCCGTTGAAGTTAAAATAGGTTGCTAACGTGATTGGGCTAGTCCGAAGAAGCTTCTTCTTTCCTATGGTTGTTGATTACCTTCAATACGTCGTCGAGCTGGGCGATTGGAATTACACGCCCCTTGACGGCTAAAATGGCTCGCAGTTCTTCTACTGTTGCTGGCATACAGTTGACTATCTGTATTGCATCTGACCTTTCCAGTTTGAACTGGTTGATCAATGATTCGACCAGTTTAGATGCGTCTGATCCGGGAAGTCTTGAGAACTTCACCGTATAGTCCAGAGTACGTCTTTGGAATTCGCCCAGTTCTTCCTGTTTCGCTTTCTCAAGAACTTTGCGAGCATCAGCTATGGTAACTCTCTTTTCGTCAATAACCTTTCGAGGCATCGTTGCTCACTCATAGTGGCGCGATATGTTCTGGCCTTACTATCAGGTTCTTCTCTTTGTCTCCCATCCTTAGGCTGACTAGATAGCTCCTTCCCCGTTTTCCCTCGATCACTCCAACCTTGCCTTGAAATCTTCTGTGGGGCATACCTTTGTGTACACTCGGGTCAATCTTAACGCAGACTTTGTCTCCAAGCTCATAGATTCGAAGTATTCTGCTCAGCCCGAGCTTTCCTTTCTCTCTTGGATCTTTCCTGAGAAGAGCTCGTGTTCTAGCTCGGTAACCACTAGATTTCTTGACCAAAGCTTTCACCAATGTTTCCGATTTTAGACCGCGCGTCTATTGCAACAGCGGATCGGCATATATGGGTATTCCTCTACTGGGCAGCGAACGGCATCCTCTTCCCAAGGGTCAGTTGACGCCTCTTCAATGATTTCACCATCTTCTTCATCATGAAATACTGGTTCACAAGTTCCTTGACATCTCTCTCGCTTTTCCCTGAACCTCTAGCGATTCTATGAGCTCTCGAGGAATCAATTGTCTTTGGGTCCTCAACTTCCTCCTTTCTCATCGATTGAATGATTATCCTCCAATCATCGAGTTTCTTTTCCGCGACCTCTATCTGATCATCGGGTATGTTGACGCCTCCAGGCATCATCTTCCAAATCTTCCTCAGGGGTCCCATACGGCGAAGCCCTTCCATCTGATGATAGAGATCACTCAATGTGAATCGGCCCTGCATGAAAGCCTTGACCTTCGCTTCAGGGATATTCAGCTCAGCATCCTTCACACGGTCCAAAACGGCTTGAAGATCTCCCATCCCTAGAAGTCGGCCAACGAAGTTCGCTGGAATGAACGGTTCAATATCTTCAATCTTCTCGCCCGTCCCAACAAACTTTATCTTTGCCCCCGTTGCCGCCACGGCTGAAAGTGCTCCACCTCCTTTCGCGGATCCATCCAGTTTCGTCACGTAGATTGAACCGATAGTAGTTGCATCGTTGAATGCCTTGGCATGCACCATCGCTTGCTGCCCTATCGTGCCATCTATCGCCAAAAGAATCTCGTCAGGCTTGACGACATCGGAAAGGTTCTTCATTTCCTCCATTAGTGCTTTCTCGTCTTTGTGTCTTCCAGCAGTGTCAACCAGTACGACATTATACTTTTCGCTCCGCAGTTTCTCAACTCCTGTTCGCACTATTTTTTCAGGATTCTTTTCATTGGGATCACCGTAGATAGCTACTCCAACCTTGTCGGCCATCTGCTTGAGTTGTTCGTAAGCTCCGGGCCGATAAACGTCAGCGCAAACAACGCCAGTTCTAAGACCCCTCTTTTGATAGTACCTGGCGATCTTTATTGCACCAGTTGTCTTTCCAGTCCCCTGAATGCCCACTAACATAATAACATTGGTTCTTCCTTCTTGGAGGGCAATCTTTGCGGGTTCCTCGCCTAAGAACTTGGTCAGTTCTTCATAGAGAACCTTGACCACATGCTCTCTTCTGGAGATACCGGGTGGAAGGTTCTCCTTTATTGATCTCTCCTCGACCTTTTTCGATATCTCCAGAACTAGATTCACGTTTACATCGGCTTGAAGCAGAGATCTTTGAAGGTCTTTGACCAATTCCTTGATAGCAGCTTCATCAACGATGGGCAGCTTTAGCAGTTTCTTAACGGATTCGCTCAGGGATTTCGCCAGACTTTCGAGCGCGCTCATCAGACATTACCAACGGTTCTAGACTATGTCAACACGATTCAAGAAGCTACTATGCGTCAACTCTTAAACATTGGTTGTCTACTACGATCAGATGGCAAGTCGCTCTCATTGGATACTGGGATGACCTATCATGCAAGACGGATTCGCTGTGACGTTTTCTCGCTTTCTTGCTTCTGAGAAGAGCGAGACATAACCATCGTCAGAGTTCATGTTGTTGGTCGGTTTGGACCTTGGCGAATATGCAGCGTCGACGCCAACCTTAAATCAACTGTGTCTTCACTTTGTAAACATGGAGTAGGAGAGTTCCCAGAGAAAAATGTCAAAGAAAGGGAATGTGAGAGAGACTAGTGGGCCAGTGAGAGTGCTTCAGAGAAAACCCCTACCACGGAAGTTCACACTCATGAATGCTCTTCCTGATGTTGGGCTCGTTGGAGTGGTCGCAGGTTCACAGATAGTGTCGTCTCTCGGAATGAAAGAGATTGGAGCAGTGGAGTCTGCACTATTCCCACCACTCGTCGTTCTTCATGATGGTGTTCCGAAATCACCCATCAGAATCTTTGCGAAAGAGTCATTGGCAGTGATTATTGCTGAGACGGCTATACCAGCAGGAGCAGTCTATCCAATTGCGGAAGCCATAGTGAGTTGGGCATCTTCGACAGGCGCCAAGTTGGTCTTGTCAATAGGGGGCATGGCTGTACAGAATCGCCAAGACATAGAATCTCCAAAGGTCTTTGCAGCGTTGTCGGACAAGAAACTCTCTAGAATGGTTGATGGTGCCGCCGAAGTCTTGGGTGAGGGATACATTGTAGGGGCTTATGCTATTATGCTCAAGAGATGCGCTGAGATTGGTCTTTCAGCAATCGCTCTTCTAACGCAGTCCTATTATAACTATCCGGACCCTGAAGCGGCGGCTGCAGCTGTGAAATCAGTGAACAAGGTACTAGGGTTGAGTGTTGATACTTCTGAGCTGTTGCGGAAAGGAGAAGAGATCCGGCTTCGAGGAAAAGATATTATGAAACGAACGCAGACCGAGATGGCAAGGATAAACAAGTCTCAGGAATACGATGTTCCTCCACTTTATGGGTAGTGTTACTCCATGAGCAAGGAAAGAAAAAAGCTGGATTTTTCCAATTACCTGAAGAGGACCGAGCAGATTACTGAGAGAATGCTCACAAGCGGATGGAATGAGGCCTGTTCCACTATTGAACCGCTATCAGACATCATATTGGGAGCGTCCGAAGTGGTCGTAACCATGGATCTACCCTATGTAGATCCAAATGCTGTTCAAGTGAACGTTACGGCAGATGATACAATTGAAGTGCAGGCGAAGACGAAACATAAGATCCGCCTTCACGAGATGGGAGTCAAACATAGAAAAAGCGAATTCAACCTCTACCATACCGTGCTCCATATGCCAGTTCCAGTGAATGAAGAAGGGATGACCCACAAACTGAAACGAGGAATACTTGAGATTCACATACCACGACAGAAATGACCCCCTATTTTAATCCCCTTGATAAAACTATGAAATCGTAAGGGAGAACGGCTTCTCCTTTTATATAGATCTCCATTGACAATACTCAAAACCTGTCCGCATTCGAATGTTCAGTAGTGGTTGGCATGAGTAAACCAGTTGACGTTGGAAGTCTGAAGATTGGTCACTACGTTGTGATTGACGGCGAACCCTGCAAGATAGTTGAATACGAAAAATCTAAACCTGGAAAGCACGGTGCCGCGAAGGCTAGGATAGTCGCCATTTCGGTTCTGACAAACCAGAAAAAGAATGTGATTAGTCCCGTCGATGGCAAGATAGAGGTTCCTATGATTGAGAAGAAGACTGGTCAAGTGATCTCAATGAGTGGAAGCATGATTCAATTGATGGATCTTGAGACTTACCAGACGTTCGAGACACAGATGCCTACTGATGAAGAAATCAAGGGAAAACTGGCATCTGGAACTGAAGTCGAGTACTGGAATATGCTCGGCAAGATTAAGATAGTTAGAGTAAAGGGTTAGAGCATCGACTGTTGAGTGGATGCTCGCACAAAGGTCGCTTCAATGCGTCGTATTAAGCAGATCAGAATTAATGAAAGCATGACTGCAAGCGATCTAGCCCGAGAAATGGGGGAGTCAGGGGTCCTTGGAGCAGGGAGATTTTCAGCAGCAGTTGACATATGCTCAGAGTTGTTTTCTGACAAACGATACACTAACATCTTGTCTGTTGCAGGACCACTTGTTCCAGCTGGACTCAGAAAAATCATTCGTAGTCTAATATACGACCGTATGTTGGACGCGATCGTTACCACTGGAGCAAACATTACACACGACCTGATTGAAGCTGTGGGTTACAGTCACACTGTTGGAGAATCCTCGGCCAACGACTCCGCACTTAGACGAAGAAGAATAGGCAGAATATATGATATCTACATCAATCAAAGAGCTTACCAGAAACTTGAGAAAGAAACCTACAAATTTCTTGCGAAGATAGATGAACAGAAGCGCAGGAATATAGGAACTTACGAGTTGCTCTGGGAATTTGGAAAACAGGTTAAAGATAATAATTCTATCGTTCGAACCGCCCAAAAAAAAACTGTTCCAATCTTCTGCCCCGGAATTTACGATTCGATGCTCGGGATGAATCTTTGGACATTCAGCCAAACAAACACCCTAGTACTAAACCCATTCTTGGATTTCAGTAAGCTCGTAGACATGTCTTACGAGGCAGACAAAGTTGGTGTAATAATCCTAGGCGGAGGATTACCAAAACATCATGTTCTAGCGGCGAATATCCTGCGTGGTGGAGTTGATGCAGCTATCCAGATTACATTTGATCGCCCGGAGGCCGGAGGATTGAGTGGCGCTCCACTTGAGGAAGCCATAAGTTGGAACAAGATAGCAAACAGCAAGAATCTTGCGACGGTAATAGGTGACGCGACGATAATCTTCCCAATGATGGTCCTCGCAGCCATTCAAAGAGCATCGAAGAGAAGACCCTCAAGAGCAGCGTGACCCCGAAGAATCTTTTTCCAGCTGGCTCATTCTGAAATGCGCAGCTCGCAAAAGAATCCAGAAGTGGAATCTGAGAATACAATAAGACAGATACTAGTCAAGGCTGGGACAACTTTGCTGATAGCGGGTCCTGCATCCTTGGAGTTAGTTGAGGGAAAAGCGAACATCTTTGCTTCTCCTCTTAGTAAGAATCGAAGGATCACCATAAGAGAAGGGAAGCAACTTCCAGTGGAGGCATCGGAAAACTCCACATTCAATTGCCATATTTCAAATGCTGGCAGATTCTCGGAAGTTGCTGGAAGCACAATTCCTAGTTCTTGGATGGAGATTGCGCAAACTGTACTAGAAGTTCCGAAGAGCAGGATCGTTGTTATCGGTAATGTAGACAGCGGTAAGAGTGCTTTCTGCACAATGCTGGCTAACCTCGCTGTGAACTCTGGAATTGGAATTGCTGTACTTGATGCTGATCTTGGTCAATCGGACATAGGTCCGCCAAGCACGATCGGTCTAGGAAGAGTGAGTGCCCATGTGCTGACCCTGTCTGAAGTGCCTCCAGATCTTCTATATTTTGTGGGATACATTAGCCCAGCGCCAGTGACTGACAAGGTGTTGTATGGAATTGGGCAGCTACTTAACCACATAAAGGGTCCTGATAGCGTGGTAATGAACACGGACGGGTGGGTTGTTGATGATGAAGCGATCGTCTACAAGAAGCGGCTGATAGATTCAGTGAAGCCGGACTTCGTTGTTGGAATAGGCGAAGCAAACCAAGTCAACCCCATACTGGAATTAACCAAATGCACATCTTTTCAGATAAGTTCTCCAAACAGGATCCTGAAACGTTCAAAAGAACAGAGGAGAGAAATAAGAGAGTTCGGATACCGGAAGTACTTGGCTAATGCAAAAGTGACGAGAGTCGATGTGGTTAGGAGTCAGATCTCATACAGCGATGGTAGAGCGATTAAGCCTGAGGATATCAATCCATCCTTAGTCAACTCGCTCGTGGGCGTGCTTGACGAGAATGGTTGGCTCATAGGAATAGGAGTTATATCACAAGTCGACTTGCAAGGAGGACTTAAAGTATTTTCGCCTGTACCACACAGATTCTTCAAGATCGAGGTCGGAGCTGTAAAGTTGAACGAACAGGGAACAGAATTATCCTATCTAAATGAAAGAAACTAGACTCCCACAAACAGTCTGTCGGAGAGAAAGGCTGGAAGCCCTTCTTGAACTATCTTGCTGGCTGCGGATTCAATGTCGTATGATATCCTTTCTGTTCTGCAGATGATTTTGCCCTCAGAGATTTCTATCGTGGAATAGCTTGAACGCGGGTCTCCATCTCTGGGTTGACCGATGCTACCTGGGTTGATCAGTGTTCCAGAGGGGGTAGACGAGTAGAGGGGCATGTGCGTGTGACCTAGGAACAATAGATTTGCAGTCGCCTCCTCGATCAGAGCTTGAAGCACGAATTGCGGTGCTCCAGGATAAATGTACTCGTTCAAGGGGTCTCTTGGGCTTCCATGGTAACAAGCGATGACTGTGTCGTCAATGGTCTTGGTTGAATAGTGAGGAAGACTTGACAGAAATGCGAGGTTCTCGGATTTCATTCTTCGACGTGTCCACTCAATCACCTTGGAGGCATATGTGACAAAGTTGGATGTGTCACCTGTGACCGTTGCATAATCGTGATTTCCTGCAATAATGGTCTGCGGTTTGATTCGACGGATCTCTTCAACGACCTCGTTTGGCTGAGCGCCGTATCCAACCAAATCGCCCAAGCATACCAGATGATCACAGTCACAGATCTCCTTGGAAACTGCTTCGAGAGCATCGTAGTTTGCATGTATGTCTGAGATCACGATAAGCTTCAAAGTGTACACAACTTATGATGGGATTGAGGCTGTTTCTTAATTAGGGTCGATAAATAGATTTGAGCTTAGACGGTATTGAAAGTTGAGTTTTGAAGAAGCCGAGCTAAAGCGAGAAGGGCTACTACTTAAGATCAGTCTGCTTGAAATGGACAATGCAGTTGTTGCGTTTTTCTACGAAGGAAAGATTACTCTTGGAACATTGGCTTTTGCTCTCCCTGGATATGGAGAGATAAAGGCCGAGACCTCGTCCATTCTTCTCGGCGGCCGTTACCTACTTGCAAGCAGAGCAATGGCAGAGAGAGTTACAGCAAAACTTGGAAAGATGAGTCTTGTTTCGGTACGAACAAGTCTACCAGAAGGAGAAGCTTTGAGACTGTTCGCCAAGTTATTTGAAGATGTTCTCTCAAGAAGAACTCGTTAGTATGATATCTTTGTTTCCGCAGGCAGATTCCCGAGGACGTCTCTCGCAGACTTGCCCACTTTGTCTCTGTCGGCTTCCTCTGTGTAGATTCGTATTATATTCATGATGACACGAAGGACGTCAATAACTCTCGAAATTTCTGCCAGCTTTTTCGGCGTCTTCTCTCCAGTTCGTGATTCGTCAAAAATGGGTACTTCCATTGGTTCCGCGCCGATGGAATGCGAGTAGGGAACGGATGGAAGCGATGGAACGTCTATGGTAACTCTGTTTGGGTCTACATTCGCTTTTCTCGCTATCTCAGTCTCGATTTGGTGACGGACCGCCTCATTCGTAAATAAGCTCGTTACGGTTTCATCTCTCGTAAAGAATGTTCTCTCAAAGGCACATTTTAGGAGACGGCGCGCCTCGATATCCTGCAGTATAGATTTGGAATTCTTGGAATTTCTAAGCGTTGACCACACCGTATAGTCGTCTAGACGAAGATAATCATCCGCAGACTCGAATTCAATAGCTCCGATCTCATCCTTCGCAAGCTCCAAGGCTTTCACTAACATTATCTGCACTGCACGTGAGGCACGATGGAAATAGATCGCTCTAAAGGATTCCAGTCTCGCTAGGAGAAAGGTTTCAAGAGTCGGAAGAGCCGTAACCCCTACAGCAAGGTTCCGCTCATGTATACCCATTGTATATATCAATCTGAATACATCGGCCTGCCCATATCCTGCGCCTGTATGATACGAATCTCTGGGAATGAAATCCATCTTGTCGACATCAACCGTGCTGGAAATAATCTGATCAAAGAAGGGTCTCTGTGAATCGCGCAGTTTTCCAACTGATAATCTCGCTATGTCACTGGGATTGAACCCTGCGTCTTTCAGAATGTCCTTTATGTTGGAATTGTTTATGATCCAAGTTGTCACATCCTCGTGTGTCTTTCCGTGATGCTTGATCAAGAATTGATCAAAGACATGGGAGAAAGGTCCGTGACCTACATCATGAAGCAGTGCTGCCACCTTCAGTTCTTCTACATCTTCATCGTTGAGGTTTGCTGGAAGATTCTCCGCCAAGACCCCAGCTAGGTACATCGTTCCCAATGCATGCTCAAACCTCGTGTGATTCGCGGCGGGATACACGTACTCCGCCCCTGAGAGTTGCCTTATTCTTCTCAACCTTTGAACAGGTTCAGTGTCAATCACGCGCTTCTCCATCTCTGACAGACGAATATAGCCGTAGAGCGGGTCTTTGACAAAGCCCCAGTAAGAAGAGGGGTTACCTACTTTTCGCTTCATTGATCTCCCACGCATAGGAAAGAAAGCTTCGAAACATTTTCGAAGACTAACCTAGACTATCTACGTTAGGTCAGTATAACATTTCCTTCGTTCAGCATGATGAACAAATATTCTGGTTGATGGCATATTTCCCATGCACTAACCTGAAACCTTCAGTGTCATTACTCTTAGAAGTAAGTCAAGAACGTGTCGGAACCCATAATCTCGCTTTTAGGCGGTGTATGCACGACCAATGATTATTAGAACGCTCTACCAGTAGATCTACCCAGCGGATTGAAATCAATGCACCGACGTTCAAAAGGCGCCTTCATAGTTCTAGACGGTCTGGACGGATGCGGCAAGACACTACAATCTAAAGCCCTCAGAGACGAACTCAAGGCAAGAGGCTTTGACGTGGCATATACCGCAGAACCCTCCAATAATACGGTAGGAAAATTCATTCAATCGATACTTCTCACAGAAAAGATACCGGCAGAAGTTGAAGCACTACTCTTCGCAGCAGACCGTCATGAACATTTGAAGAAAGAGATCTTGCCAAACCTTGAAGCCGGCAAGGTTGTGATTTGCGACCGGTATCTGTACTCCTCACTAGCCTATCAAGGCGCTCAGGGAGTTGATGTGAACTGGATAAGAACGATCAATAGTTTTGTTGTGAAACCTGACATCGCATTTTACTTAGATGTTCCACCTGATGTAGGTTTGAACAGGATAAAACGTAAGAGAACGGTGCTAGAGAGAATTGATCTTCAGGTGAAGGTTAGAGAGAAGTACCTTGAACTAGTTCGAGTAGGCGAACTTGTGCTTGTAGACTCTAATCGATCAGTGGAAGCTGTGAAGACAGAACTAACTAATTCGGCAATTCGAAGGCTGGGACAACCTTCGTAGCTGCAAGTTTGTCTCGCTTAATGGCGCCTGAGTTAAAACAACACGTGGCACTCTGCGCGACGCAAGTATCCTAAGAATCACTAAATCCAGATCGATCAAACAAAAAAAGGGAGAGAAAATCCTATTCTAGTAGGGTTCCCTCATACATCAGATGCATTAGTTCTTTTGTGTTTTCTAACGTGAGTTTCCTCGGATTGAACCTCGGAAGCCCGTAGACGTGTTGGCGGTCTTTGAATATGTACTCAGCGAACTCATCGAGTTCCTTGCTTGGAATATTCCATTGCTTCAAGTTCGTGGGTAGCTCCATATCCTCCATGAGGGTCTTTACAGCGTGAATGAATGCATAGGCAGCATCGCGCTGTACAAGTCCGTAAACCTCATCTCCAAGCACTTGTTTCGATACGGATGCAAGTTTCTCTGTGCATGCAGGTAGGTTGAATTGAAGTATGTATGGCAGAGCTATTCCGCAAGCCGCGCCGTGTGGAATGTTCCACCTTGGTCCTAATGCTTCTGCGATACAGTGTCCGAGAATTGCAGGGCCTCCTATCCATGGATATGTGATCACCATGCCACCTAACATTGCGGCGGCTGACATGTGCCATCTGGCTTCAAGGTCATCTCCGGCGTGATAGGCTCTTTTTCCATACTTGAATACGATCTTCGTAGCCTCAAGCGCCTGGGCGTCTGAAATGGGATTGGCTTCCCTGTCAATTAGAGCCTCGACGTTGTGGGCCATGACGTCCATAGCGCTTCCAGCGGTCTGTTTTGGGGGGCATGAAATGACCATCATTGGATCAATGATGGCGACGTCTGCGAACAAGTTGCTGCTTGCGGCCCAAGTCTTGTACAAACCTTCGATCACCACGGAAAAGCTTGAAACCTCACTTCCTGTTCCGGATGTGGTTGGAATCAGTATCTTAGACTTCGCCGGTAGCTTAGTCTTGTCCTCGGTAGGATTCACATAAACCATAGGGTCTCCTAGGTTAGTAAGACAGACGGCTGACATCTTTGCAGTATCCATGACGGCGCCTCCACCGACTCCGACGACAAGATCATACCTTCCCCGCCGAGCGAACTCTACAGCAGATTTCACGCTATCAGCCGTGGGCTCGGCTTTGAGATCGTCATAGACATCGACATTGAAGTTTTCTTTCTTCAGAAGATCTATGACTGTGTCAGCCATACCAGCCTTCCTGACACCCTTGTCTGTGTCTACGAGTACTCTCTTTCCTCCCAAACGTTTTGCTTCTGACCCCACGAATTGTTCTACTGCTCCTGTTGCGAAGATTATTCGCTTTGGTTGATCGAACAACGCGACTCTGGCTGTGGCAAGTCTCGTTTCGAATCCTTTCAAACTCATTCCTATTCCTCTCGATCGTTTCCGCGTGTGAAAGGCGGATTTTTGCGTATTTAAGACTTCGGTACTATCTGTGGAAAAGAGGAAGCTGCACAAGACGGCTTCAATAATTTGCCGATCGAATACACGGTAGCCCAGCGCGTCTTGTGCAAAACTTGTATTGAAGCAAGAAAAAGTGGCTTAGCCACCGCTCATAGCCGTTATGGATCGATCAAGTCACCATCTTTCAGTCTAGCTCGAAGCCCATTGATGAATCGATTGTGTCTTCCGTTAACCGAGATACTGACGTTCGGAAATGGTAAGCTAGTGACGGGATCTATCAGCAACTTCTTGAAATCGATTCCTTCTTCTCTAGTTATCTTTTGGACCAATTCAAACAACGTTGAACTCTCTCGCATATCTTCCGATGGCGTAGACTTTCCGCTTGTGTCTCTAAGAGGATTGAAGGGTCTCACTTTGACTCGCATAGGCGCTCTTCAGATCTTCTCTTGAGGTCTTTCACCATGTCTTCTAGCCCTAGCTCCGTTAGTTTCTCTTCTTTGGGTATTCCATTCTTGTCCCATCCTCGTGCATCATAGTACCAGTCAAGCAGCTTGTTGAAGTCTTCGTCTGTGATCTTGTGACCTTTTGCTGGACCTGAGGGCAATGGTTCCTTGAAGCGTTTCGGTAGAGTGGAATCGGCTTTTCTGTCTATTCCTTCTCTAACATTGAACATTCTAATGACATTCCAGATTCTATCTCCGTATCTGAGCATCTCTGCATAGTCGATCTTCCATCCTGTTGCCGCGGAGAGCAGTGCTGCGTAAGTGTCATTTTGTATGCCTGACCTGCTAAACTCGCATACCGTAAGCGAGTAGAGTGCACTTAGGTGATCTTGCTCCCATTTCACACACTGAGATTTCTTAGGTTCAACTGACAGCCTATCGAATGGCCCACCGAACGGCCAAGAGTATCCGCCTATCTCGTAAGCCGGCATCCATCCCCTCTGGTGATCGCATCCTCTGTCAGAGCATGCGAGTGCTATTGCCTGTCCTGGTGATCCTCTTGGCGGCCAAGCGGGTGTCTCCATATTTTTTATGTGAATTGCGAATTCCTCTGATCCTTTTCCGACCGCCTTGGAAGCTCTAGCGACTCCTTCACCCAGAATCCGTCCAATGCCCTTTCTTTCTCCGATCATTTTGACAAGTTCGATCTGGGCTTTCCAGTTCCCAAACTTTGCATCGAGGCCGCCTAGGTCTTTCTTCTTCAGAATGCCTTTCTCATAGCATTCCATTGTCCAACCGATGACGTTCCCCGCGCTTATCGAATCCAATCCATATTTGTCGCAAAGCACAGTGGCGTAGGCTACAGCTTCTAGAAAGTCCACTCCACAGTTGGCGCCCATCAGACCTGTTGTCTCATATTCTATTATATCGGTCTCGGTTCCAACCCAAGGGCCTCTTCTGATTCTTCCTATCTTTGTGCAGTGGATTGGGCAGGCGAAACAGCCGTACTCTCTGGTCCAAATGTGTTTTCTTTGGCTTACATCGTCGAGTGCACTTGCGGCCTTATCGTTAACCCCATCGTAGAAGTTGCGTGTGGGGTAGAGACCTTGGCTATTCGCAAATCCAACGAAAGCTGGCGTTCCACCTTTTCGATACGTCAACGAGTCGTTACTCTTCTCAATTTCTTCACGCGACTTCCAATATGCTTCGTCGAAAGCCTTTGAGTCAGCAACTTCAATCCTTCCACTCCCTCTAACAGCAATGGCTTTGAGATTCTTTGATCCCATTACGGCGCCAGTGCCACATCTTCCAGCCTGTCTATGTGGACTTGAGTCAACCGTGGCGAATCGAACCTTCTTCTCTCCTGCAGGGCCAATACAAGCAATCTTGACTGATGAGTCACCAACTTCCTCTAGAATTCTATCTTGGGTCTGATACGTGTCCAAACCCCAAATTTCCTTTGCAGATCTCAACTCTACGTTGTCATCATCTATCCAAAGATAAACTGGCTTAGGCGATTTCCCCTTGATCACAACCATGTCGTATCCCGCGAATTTCAACTCCGGAGAGAAGTCTCCACCAGCATACGAGTCAGAGAACCATCCTGTCAGGGGAGACTTTGTGACTATGCAGTATCTGTTGGTTGGCGTCATGGTTCCCGTCAGGGGACCCGTGCAGAAGACCACGGGGTTCTGAGGGCTGAAAGGATCCAGTTTGGGAGGAGCCAAATCATAGAGGAACCTCGCTCCAAAACCTTTTCCGCCCAAGTAAGTCCTTGCGAAGCCCATATCGAGGCTCTGTTTCTTCACACTCCTCCTCTTTGCAAGGTCCACATGCAAGACTTTTCCAGCGTAACTATTTGTCAAGAACCTTCGCCTCCCCTATTTCATCTCCAAAGCTTTCGTAGGACAATACTTGACGCATTGCGGGTCGCCGAAGCATAGATCGCATTTCACAGCCTTGTGAGCCTTTGTGTCAAATTGAATTGCGTTTACTGGGCAGGCTACGACGCAGTTTCTGCAGCCAATGCACTTCTCGGGTATGATCAGAACTGCATTTGTTTTCTCATCTCTCTTGAAAGCCTCTACAGGACAAGAACGCCAACACGGGGGATCTTCGCACTGCTCGCAGATATTGGGCTGTGCTCTCAGTCCATTAGATTCTGTTGTCACTTGAACATGAGAGAGTCTTGGTGCGTAGGTGTTGAACTTAACCATGGAACAAGCAAGTTCGCACGTGCGACAACCCGTGCACAGATCAAAGTAGGGAATTATGGCCTTCCTCAAAACAAGTTTCCTCCCATTTTGTAAGCCTTAGTTTAGCGTTTTAAGTTTGCCCATTGGAAATGATTCTTGCCGCAAGGCAGTACTTGTCGGAGACGAGCATCTAGGATCTGAGACCCCCTGCCTAGTGGTCGACTCATCTAGGCTGTTCTCAGAGACTCGACTTTGACACTGGCATTGTAGCTAGCTTTTAGTTCGCGATCCAATCCCCTAGCTATCATCATTATTAGCTCGTCCGGGTTCAGCCTTCTGATCCCCTTCTCATGAGACAAGTAAAGTTCCATAGAGTACTCGGAGGCGATGGTACGGACCAGGTAGCTGTCCATTCTAATCGGGTGTTTCTTCTGATCCTGAATCGAGTACCTTGCCAATATCAAGAAGTCAATAGTCGCCAGTATGCCCTGCTCTGCCATGATTCTATTAATCAGACGCTCTTCAAGACGGTCTAAGTAGATGAAGTAGTCTCGATTTGCCACCCCAACTTCGAACACTATCCGACCGGTGAAGTATCCCTCACGGTCTGCTACGCTGATTGAGGTGTCGAGCTGAAGACCGTTCAACTCCTTCAGCACTTTCGTCAGAACCTTTTGGACGTTTATGCTTTCGGTGTCGTAACTTAGAACAGCTCTTCCATGAATCGTCTGAGGAAAACTATTATATTCAAAGCTTGATTGATTCAATTTTCTATTCTTGATAACCAGACCCTTTGGCCTGCGACCCCTTCGGTAGACAAGTTTTGGTTCTTTCCAAACGGTCAACCCGAGGTCACATCATTAGATTCGATTAGCTATCTTGTATATATGGCCGAACGGTCTGATAAACGACGAGCATGATTGATTCCCTGTAGGATTGAACAACTTCTATGACTGAGACCTCTATGGGCAAGGTGAACTGGAAGCGGAAACAGACTGAGCCTAGACTGGACCAATATGTGGGGGTATCTGGGGTTCAAAACCCTCCCGAACAAGGAAACATCGCTATTGTTATTGACACTCGTGAGTCGAGTTCACAGATTGCAGAAGAACTCGCTAGGTACAAGGTGAGACTTGATTGGAAGACACTCAATGTGGGAGATTTCGTACTATCTGATAGGGTTGTTGTCGAAAGGAAGACATCACATGATTTCTCAACATCGATTGTCGATGGCAGACTGTTTAGCCAAGCGATTGATCTGAAAAACTCTTACGAGAAACCACTATTCCTCATAGAGGGAGAGACCCTATATGCGCACAGAGATATCCGACCGGAAGCGGTTATGGGCGCCGTCTCAAGTATTCTGATAGACTATGATATTCCCATTATCTGGACGAAGAACTCTGCAGAGACGGCACTGCTACTGTTCTCTTTGGCAAAAAGAGAGCAACTGACTGAGAAACGGTTGCCACGAGTCAGATCTGAGAAGAAACCTCTCAGTCTTCGAGATGCGCAAGAGTATATTGTTGCTGGTTTGCCTCACGTCGAAACGGTGTTGGCAAAGAGACTGCTGAAAGTCTTCGGAACTGTTGAAAAAGTGTTTTCGGCATCTGAGAAAGAGTTGCAGAACGTTGATGGAATAGGGAAGAAAAAGTCTCAAAGGATAAGACAGGTTATCACGATCGAGTATGCAGAAGACAATTCATCATGATACGCTTCTCAACTTTCTGACTCTTTCGACAACTGCAAGCCAATCAGACAGAGAAAGTCGCAATTTCTCGATCTTCTCAGGATCTCTCTCAACCTTTAGCGCCGAGTTGATCTCGTCTATCTTCATCAAAGTTGTCTGCTCAAGTCTTCCAAGCGCTTGGGCGGCAACAACTCCGCTTTCATCATCAGTAGCCTTGATTACGACAACGGGTCGGTTACATTTTACGCACAAAAGTTCATCCTTGAGCTTGAACAAGGGACTGTTACACTGAGGACATGTGTCTGAAAGCATTGTTGCACCTGACTTGAGCAGGTCCGCCATGCGCTCTACCTCATCACTCATGCCTTAAGGCCTCAACAAGAAAGATTTTAGGAGGGTTCTAATAATCCTGATCTTATCCTGTGGTTTCATTGAGCGGTGAGCTCCAATGTCCGGATCAAAGACGTCGAAAAGAAGAGCAGACTATGAGTCGAGAGTACAACAGGCTCTCGCGGTCTTGGGAGAAGTGTCCCAAGACACAACAACCCCCAGAAACATAAGAAGATCCGCCAAAGAAGCCATGGACGCTTTGCAGGTAGCCCAGTACAGTATAGGCGTACGGGCATCCAATGCAATAGCCATTCTGGACGAAATCTCACAGGATCCAAACATGCCGCCATATACAAGAGTCAAACTCTGGAATGTAGTGAGCTTTCTCGAAGCGATAAAAGACTAGATCTGTGCATGAAGAACCGCTATGACCCTGGCCTGATCACACGCGTCCTCGCATCGATCAGATACGTTCTCGACGGCATCTAGAAATTGAGCAAGAAGAACCACGGAACCGACTCCTATGTTCGGGTCGTTTATCTTGTTCACTTCGCCTCTGGCAGTTCGATGCAAGTCGTCAACTTCTTCTTCGAATCTCTCAACGCGGTCTGCCGCCTCTAGTGACGCCTGTATCTGCTTCGCGGTTAGTTTCTCTATGCAGTCCACAACATTTACCGCGCAATCTTTGACGACTTTAGACATTCTAATCGTCAATTTGCGAAGTGTTTCTGGCATCCGATCGAATTCAAATTGCATAAGTATGTTCGTTGATTCCAAGGCCCAATCGGAGATCCAGTCAATTTGTCTAACTAAGCGCATCAGGCTGGTTCTCTCGTAGGTTGGAAGATTCGCCTTGGCCAGTTCCTCTATGATGGATTTCCTAAGGATGTCTCCTTCATGTTCTTTGTCTTCGAGCCTCTTGGCAGCCGCCTTGGCCTCTGGGGCTCTACCGTCTGAAGCAGCTTCGACACATCTCGTCAGTTCGTCTACGCATTGGAGCACTATCTTTGATTGTCCCTGAATCATCTCGATCGCTTTGATTCTGCGGCGCGCTAGGAACCAGCTTTCAAATCTATCTGACATCTCTTATTCTCACTATCCTGTAGATAGTTCCCTATCCAGATCTCCCATTGGATGTGGAAAGGTTAGTATCTTGTCCTTTTGAAAGTTTGCGATTATTTCGTCGCCAACATCAAAATCGACCTCATGGACGGTCAAAGGTGTCCGCGCCGTGATTCTGAGACCGTTACTGAGATTTAGCTCGAACCGCACCGCCTCTCCAAGGAATGTTTTATCAGCTATCTTTCCTGCCCATCCTTCTGATACTTCTCTTGCACCAGGTCTACTGATTCGAACAAATTGCGGCCTGATTGCGATTACCACATCTCTTGGCAGCTCTCGCGGAGGTACGATCAAACGTTCTCCTTGAACGTCGAGTTTCACTCCCTCTTCTCCTGTAGTGATGGTATTGCCGATCATGAAATTTGCCTCACCCAGAAAGTTCGTCGTAAATATCTCCCTGGGGTTAATGTAGAGGTCTTGTGGTCTTCCAACTTCAACGATACGACCAGCTTTCATGACTACCAGTCTGTCGGAGATTGACATCGCTTCCTCTTGATCGTGAGTTACGTGGATGGCCGTAAGGCCCAGTTCTTTCGCCAATCTCCTCAGTTCTAACCGTAAGCCAAGTCTTACACATGCGTCAAGAGAGCCGAGAGGCTCATCAAGGAGAAGAAGTGATGGTTCAGATCCTATTGCACGAGCCAAGGCAAGTTTTTGCCTGGCACCGCCACTAAGCTCATTTGGACGTGCATCCGATCGCTCCCTGAGTTTCACCATTTCAAGTGTCTCATTTGCCATAGTTCGGATACGACGGTTCGAAAGCCCCCTAACGCGCGGACCGTAGCATGCATTTTCCCTCACATTCATGTGGGGGAAGAGCGCGTACTCCTGAAACACATATCCGATATTTCGTTCTTCAGGAGGTACACCTATCAACGGTCGATCATCAACGTAGATTTCTCCTTCATCGGGTTCGAGAATTCCGGCAATGCACCTTAGCAGAGTTGTTTTTCCACATCCGCTTGGTCCGATAATCGAAACATATTCACCATCAAATATGTCTAGGGAGACATGGTCAAGCGCGGTCAAACCCGGATAATGCTTGCTGACGCCTTTTACTCTAACCTGAGGCAACTAGAAGGCCTCCAATTCGCTTGTTAACCCAAGTGGCGGATGAGGATGAAGCCTGCAATCCTCTGGATTCACTGTCGCGAAGACCCTGTCTCCAATCTGGAATGGGAAGTGATCGTCAGCAACAAGACACGTTGGAATCTTGGATCTGATTGTTTCCCTGTTGTCAAGTACTACAATATACTCGATGAATGCCCCTTGGAAGCTTAGGCTCTTGACCAGCCCCGGAACACAATTGTATTTCGTGTCTGCGTGAGTTGTGATACCTGTTGCCTCCTTCCTCAAGGACACGATTACCAGCTCATCGCGGCGGTAGGATTTCTCGCTGACGCGGATTCGGATTCCATCAGTAAGCTCGATTACAGACCCGGCGCGATCCACACTGACGACGATTCCAGGTAGGAAATTTGATCCGCCGACAAAGTTGGCTACAAAGATTGAGGCTGGATCTTGATAGATGTGGAACGGAGATCCGATCTGTTGGACCGTCCCATCCTTAAGAACAATGATTGTATCGGCAATGGTCATTGCCTCTTCTTGGTCATGGGTGACATGAATAGCGGTGAGGTTAAGGTTCTTTATCATTCTTCTAAGTTCGATCCGCAGTTCCACTCTAAGACGAGCGTCAAGCGCACCAAGAGGCTCATCGAGAAGGAGAAGACTCGCTCCTGAGGCTATCCCTCTTGCAAGAGCCACTCTCTGCTGCATTCCACCACTGAGTTCGTTCGGTAAGGCGTTTTCTCTTTGTGCAAGCTTCACCGTATGAAGGACTTTGCGAGCTACTTCTAACGCCTCAGATTCTTTTCGTCCTCTCGCTAGGGGCGAGAAGGCAACATTCTGGAGAACGGTTAGATGTGGAAAAAGCGCGTACTGCTGTGGAACATAGGCTACGCCACGATCCTCCGGTGCCAATGTATCTATGGGTTTCTCATCGACTGCAAGTTTCCCACTGTCAGGTGAGGCAAGGCCGGCGATTAAGCGGAGTAAGGTCGTTTTTCCGCTTCCGGTAGGACCTAGGACACATACATATTCTCCACTTCGAATGTTAAGGGAGACACGATCTAATGCCAAGATGTCTTTGAATCGTTTCGTCACATTGACGAGTTGGACGGATGGCAATGCTATCGCGTCCTCCCTGATGCCAATTTGAAAACGACCAATGAAATGAAAGATGTCAATATCAAAATGCCCACTCCTAGTCCTATCGTGGATGATGACACAGGCGTTGTTCCCGTAACCCACTGTACGAGAAGGACTGGCGCGGTCTTCAATTGCTTCGAGACAGCCAATGTTGCACCTGTTTCATCGACGCTTCTCGTGAAAGCCATCACCACACCTGAAATCATCGAATACTTGATCAAGGACATCGTCACTTTTCTGAACACTGTGAGAGGCTTTCCGCCCAAGGTTCGAGCTACTTCTTCAAGTTCAACTGGAATACGTTGGAGCGCTGAGATCATTGAGCGTACAAAATAAGTGTATGTAACTGATGTGTGAGCCAAGACTAGGATCCAGAACTCGGGAATCTCGAAACCGCTCCAGAACAGTCTTAAAGAAACTCCCAATGCGATAGATGGGATAATAATGGGAATATTCACCGCAGCATCAAGAATCGCTGCTTCAAGATGCCCCACTCTTTTTCGTGCGATTAGAATTGCCAATGGCATTCCGGCGAGAACGTTCAGGAGAGTTGCCAAAATTGCAACCAAATATGAGAGACCTATGGCTTGCCAATACACGGACCATACTCCAGACCCCCTGACCGCTTGCGCTAGGGTTCCATCAGATATGGCCCTTGTACCCGGCAAAGCCACAAAAAGCGATGGAACAATTACGAAGAAGAGAAACACCGTTAGGGTGAGTAGATCGCGCAGTCGCGTTGCGTCCCCACTGCTAAGAAGTCTCTCAAGATTTGGCCACACCTTCGTTACAGGAATCCTGAGTCTAGGTCCGAGTATCTGAATAGTCAAGAAGATTAAGGTTGACGTAGCTATCAGGACGAAGCTTACGAATATCAGTGGGCTGACCAATCCAGCGTCGGATGCATTCTTTATGAAAACTGTACCATTCTCAAATGTTCCAGCCACCATTACAGTGGCGCCTGTCTCGGAAAGTGAACGTGCAAAGGCCAAAATGAACCCGGAGACTATTGATGGCTTCAAGACCGACAAAGACACAGTTCTAACAGCTGTTAAAGGTGAGGCGCCCAGTGTTCTCGCCGCGATCTCAAGAGTGCGCTCATAGTCCTGAAAAGCTCCTACCATTACCCTAACTACCACTGGATATGAAAAAGTGAAATGCAGAACCGCAATCAGCAACCAACCTGGCGAAATAAGTACTCGATCAGCAAATGCCGATATCCCTTCTCTACTCCAGAAGAGTAGGACCGAGTATCCTAAGGCGACTGTTGGAATGATGAATGGAATGTCAGCCACGGTGTCTAAAATGTGAACGTATCTCTTTGAGGATTGTCTCGCGATTAGCCATGCTAAGGGAAGACCTGCGATTACGTCTATGACGGATACACCCAAGGCTATGGCGAAAGACGCGGATATCGCAAATTGGGCGCGAGCGAGAAGAATAGTATCCTCGAAGACTTGGAACATCAAAGACCACTTCATTAGAATGCCGAGAAGTGGCGGGAGGAAAACTATTACGAGAAAGAACGCTACGGAGAAGATATAGATCGCTGAAGTGAGGTGGCGACTCGATGACACTCTATCCAGTTTATCGAGCAGCCCCACTCACATCACACTCAAGACCATTTACCTTTTCCAACTCTCTCTTCATCCTTTTATAATGTCTTAGCCACGCTTCCCCATTCTCCAAACGACAGCACACTATGAGGCTCGGTTTCAGTCTTAACGATCTTGCTGATTTCATTAGCGTAGAAAAGCTCGTCACATGGGTTCTACAAGATCGAAGATTACTGTGCACAGCACAAGAAGAAATGATGCAACATCTTGTGCTGCAGCGGTATCAGTGTCCTCGACTCATCTAAT
>CAYXJU010000002.1:0-52744 GCA_964464765.1 uncultured Candidatus Bathyarchaeia archaeon
ACATGAAACTCGAAGGTAACATCAGACTCTTGACGGAAGCTTAGATAAGCACAAGACACTCGAAGCAAAATCCATCCGGAAAGCCTTCTCTGTCTATGCAACACCAATCCTGCCGAAATAATCAAAAAGTAAGATACGAAATCCGATATGCATGTAGATAGAGTGCAGACATAGTTTATGTTGATCCAGAAGCGATGCTTTTGGGCTGGAACGGCACACATATCAGCAAAAGATATACACAACTGACTCATGAAGAACGCTTCAAGGCTGGTAACTTATGAGACAATTCACGGCTGAAGAATTGAAGCAATTTGACGGTAAGGACGGGAGGCCTGCATACGTAGCCGTCAAGGGAAAAGTCTACGATGTTACTCAAAGTAGCCTTTGGGATTCTGGATCGCATTTTGAACATTTGGCTGGTATGGACCTGACCGAAATGTTTGCAAGCGCTCCACATGGCGAGGAAGTACTGGAACGTGTGACCGTCGTTGGCGAGTTGAAGACCTAGATCACCCTCAACATGCAGACTGTAGGTAAGTTTCTATCCTTGGTGGATCAAGAACTAGCCAGATGTGAGTGGGTATGACACAACCCAGGAAACCCAGAATTCAACCTGACAGCTTCGCCTGCCTCGACGACAATGAAGAAAATTTGCTCGTCACGGTCGAGCTTCCAGGCGTGAAGAAGGAGGATGTTGACCTGAGGATGCGGGATGATGTTGTCTACGTGAGGGCGCAGAGAGAGGACGTGGAGTTTCTAGCGCACATCCATTCAGCTGAAAAGATTCATCCAAATAAAGCAAAGGCATCTTTCCAAAACGGCCTACTAGACATAAAGGTCCCTCTTAAGGAGAAGAAATCTTCAGCGTTGAAAATCGAGATCGATTAGACTGCTCGAAAAGAGCGTGCAATCCTGTAGCATTATCCCTGAAAAGGCAAGAAAAGAGATGTTCAGTTTGTTACGTTGTATGGCATTAGTCCTCTTATAGCTAGAGCCTCACGTAGTTTGCTCACTGCTCTTCCAACATCAATCTCGCGGTTAGCGCCTGTGCACACGAGCTTGCCACTGGCAAAGACAAGCATAACAACTTTTGGCTCTTTAAGCCTGTAAATTAATCCAGGAAATTGGTCAGGCTCGTAAATGGTTCCTTCAAGCTTGTTCGCTGCGTCTTCAAGGTCTATTCTTTGACCGAGATCAGCTGAGGCGACTACATTCCTGATAGTTACGTTCGGTTTTCCCAGTATGACAAGCCCGCCCGTCTTGAGTTCCTCAACGAGTTTCGATACCGCTCTCTTCGCTCTCCTTTCAGACTTTGCACCAGCAATTATCAATTTTCCAGTGCTGAATACAAGCGTCGCAACAGAAGGTTTCTTCAGTCGATAGACCAACCCAGGAAACTGATCGGGCTTGTACTCAACAGATGGAAAAGCCCTCACAATCGAGTCTAAGTCTATGTTTTGATTGAGGTTCGCTGAAGCCACCACGTTTTCGATGTTGATGTTGAACTCGTTTCTTAGCAATTGTCTTCAGTGTTATCGTCGTGAGAGATCTAATAAAGTCAAAGACGTTTCAGAAGTGTTTTCTTTGAAATGTCTAAAGTACTCACGTGACTTGATGGCCCAATATGCTCTCATTGGAAGGTTGCACTGATATCCCGCGGCGCCATCCATCAAAATGATACTCTAGTCTATCGTTGAACTAAGGATAGTCGGCTGATTCAGCTCTTTCACCAGATCTTGGAAAAGGGATAAGCTATTATTCAAGTCTGTGGTAGGGTAGGCGCTCAAAAATAAGTGTCTAGGTGAAATGAATGATTCCAGTAACAGCTCTTCAAGCTACACCTCCAACGTCCAATTGGACAATGCTTCTGATGATAATCCCGTTACTTCTATGTTGTATGTTGCCTATGCTGATGCGAAGGGGACAAGGTACTGCTGGACCATCGACGCCCGGCGAGAGTGATGTTTGGTTCACAACCTACAAATCGGACGAAGCTTTCGAACTTGTGAAGAAAGAAGTTGATAATTGGCGACAACAAAGCCTAGAATCAATGAAACCTTCACGCTTCTCGTTAAGGAAGATTCCGAAAGAAAGATTCACCGTCACGCAGTCTTTGCCACCCCGACTCTACCGTCTTTCCGACCCCCTTGAGGGCGAAGTGGCTTTTGAGTTCACTGAGACAGAAATAGGAGGAACTTCCATAAGAGTCAACTTTCAGTCTCCCGCAAGAGCCCGAGTGCAAACGTTCCGAGCCTCCCTACCGATCAAACAGCCTTTTGCCGCGGGAAAGCCATGTACCGCGTGTGGCAAACCTGTCCTACCGGACTTTGTTGCCTGCCCCTACTGTGGCCAGAAACTAAAGTGACCATGTAATGGGGCAATTTGACTGGGGCCTCCTAATACGACATGGCCACTGGGCAACAATAAACGTCGGCAATAGGCAGCTAAATGTCTGTGCAAGATGCAGTGGAACTATTCTGGGATTCTTTTCACTATTCGCCCTGCTTCAAATGATTACGCTGTCAGCGTTCACGGGCCTTAATCTCCAGAACCAGCTGTTCCTGTGCGTCTTGCTCGTGCTGCCCGCAGGATTGGATTGGATAAGCCAAGCATTTGGACTGAGAGAAAGTTCAAACTTCCTAAGGGGAATAACGGGTTTTCTGGAGGGAACATCTGTGGCACTATTCTCCACTGCCACAGCATCTCTGGAGTTCAAGTTCGGAGTCGTAATAGCCATTGGAGGCGCAATATCCATACTAGGGTTAATTGGAAAGAAGATTGCTTCTAGATAGATAGCGGGGTTTCCTTTGTACAGGATCTGAGAAGGCACTACGGCTCGGTGCCATCCTGCCTGTTTTTAGATCTATCCAAGATCGTTACTGGAATACTTTAGTCCGCACGCGTTCTAGGACAGAGACTTTTAAAGGCAGCCTGATTTTCGTTTTTCATGCGAGGCTATCCTATCTGAAACCTAACTAGCCCCTACTAAAATGGTGAAAGCTCATTGCCTGTCTATACGTGGTCGGTTTCAGATGTATTCAAGAGGTTAGGTACAGCTCCGCATGGATTGACAGAAGAGGAAGCGAAGAAACGATTCAAAGAACAAGGTCCAAATAGACTGTCCGAACCGAAGAAAGCCGCGGCAATTAGCAAGTTTTTTTTTCAGTTCAAAGATTTGTTTAGCGCTCTTCTGTTGATTGCCGCCGTCCTAGCCTTCGTAAGCAGCATGATTGAGTTTGGCTTCGCTATATTCGTTGTAGTAATCGTCAACGCCGTACTGAGCTTTGTCCAAGAATATCGTGCAGAAAGAGCTGTCAAAGCTCTCAAACGATTCCTACCTTTTCGCGCCACTGTTGTTAGGGATAATGAACCGAAAGTCATCCCAGCCGAGGAGATAGTCCCCGGCGATCTGCTGGTTCTGAATGAAGGAGATCGCGTTCCAGCAGACGCGCGTCTTGTTGAAGCATTCGATCTGTTAACAGTCAATGTTGCTCTTACAGGCGAGTCGGAACCTCAGCCCAGAGACGCTGATCCCATGCCTGTTGAGACTGCATCATGGCTCGATGTCACGAACCTTGTCTTCATGGGAGTTACAGTGGCTTCGGGGTTTGGAAAAGCGGTCGTCTATGATACGGGGATGAGAACTCAATTTGGAAAGATCGCGGGCATGAGTGAATCGATAGAGGAGCCCCTCAGCCCACTTCAGAATCAGATATCACATGCAGCCAAGGTCGATTTCGTCATAGCGATAGCCGTCGGGGTACTGTTCTTCACACTAGGCACACTCTGGTTGCACATGAGTCAGCTCACGGGATTTCTATTCATGATAGGAGTGATGATTGCATGTGTCCCAGAGGGTCTGCAGGTTACGGTCTCGACGGCTTTGGCTTTGGAAGTGGTTCGACTTGCCCGCGAAAACGTCCTCGTTAAGAGACTTTCAGCAGTAGAAACCTTAGGCAGCACTACCGTAATCTGCACAGATAAGACCGGCACAATAACCAAAGGAGAAATGACAGCAAAGAAGATTTGGATAAACGGAGAAACAATCGAGGTGACCGGTGAAGGCTACGCTCCATCAGGAAGACTCTATACAGGAAACCAAGAACTAGTCCCTGGTGAAAGAAAAGACTTAGAACTACTTCTCGAAGTATCCGCTCTCTGCAACAACGCAAGACTGGTTCCTCCAACGGACACACGTGGACAGTGGAGAGTGGTAGGGGATCCGACTGAAGGATCACTTCTCACATTGGCACTTAAGATGGACATGAACATCAAAAGAGAACTAGCGGAAAAACCGTTGCGCAAACTCTTGCCCTTCGAATCGATAAGAAAAAGGATGACAACCATTCATAATACCAAAGATTGCCAAGTCGCATATGTCAAAGGTGCCCCCAAAGAGACTCTGAACGTGTGCTCCTACGTTTTGGTGGGGTCTCAAGTTTCTCCACTGACTCAGGAACGTATCGATCAAATAAACATGGCGAAGAGAAGACTTGGCGAAGAAGGCCTCAGGATCCTTGCGGCCGCATACCGAGAACTGCCGAAGAATGTGGATGAGTGGACAGTTGATACCGTCGAAAAAGATCTTGTCTTCATTGGCCTGATCGGAATCTTAGATCCCCCAAGACCGGAAGTCAAACAAGCTGTTATGGAAGCGAAGAAGGCTGGGATAAGAGTTATTCTGATTACTGGAGATTATGGGCCGACTGCACTCACAGTGGCCCGACAAGTTGGAATCGTTGAAACAGAAAAATGCACAGTCATGACAGGAGCTCAGATGGATAAGATCACAGAGCCAGACCTTATCAGACAAATTGATGCTGGAGAGATTGTTTTCGCACGAACTACGCCAGAACATAAGATGCGTGTTGTTTCACTGCTCAAGTCCATGGGAGAAGTTGTCGCGGTGACGGGTGATGGTGCCAATGACGCTCCATCCCTCAAGAAAGCGGACATAGGTGTCTCTATGGGGGTCGCTGGCACAGATGTGGCAAGAGAATCCGCCGACATGATTCTGCTTGACGACAGTTTCGCGTCAATTTCGAAAGCCATCGAAGGTGGTAGAACAGTCTATGACAACTTGCGAAAATTCATCACTTACGTCTTCGCACACAACTGGGCTGAACTAATACCTTATCTTCTCTTTGTTCTGGTTGGCATTCCACTTCCTTTGCTTGTGACCCAAGTACTGGCCATCGACTTGGGTATCGAAGTAATTCCTTCGCTGGCCTTGAGCATCGAACCTCCGGAGCCAGATATCATGAAGAGACCTCCCAGAAGCCGAAAGGAACGAGTGTTCGACTCTAAAACGTTGGCAAGATCCCTTTTCCTTGGCTTATTCGTCTGTTCTGTGGCTTTGATTGGTTGCCTATTAGTTTGGACGCATGGAGGCTGGAGGTACGGTTTGAGCTTGAACGCCAATGACCCAATCTATCGGCAAGGGACCACCATGACGTTTGCTGGAATAGTCCTGGCCCAATCCGCAAACCTATTTGCGTGTAGATCGGGCAGAGTGTCGATCCGCAAGATCGGCGTCTTCAGTAATAGATGGATATGGTTTGGAATAGCGTCTCAGTTTCTAATCCTATCGGCCATCGTTTACCTTCCAATTCTTCAAGAGATCTTTGGAACATACCCGCTCACAATTGAGAATTGGAGTCTGATACTCGTGCTCGCGCCTCTTCCGCTCATAGCTGAAGAGGTTCGAAGACACTTGACGAGTCGTATTCACGGCTTCATGGACTGAGTTACTTTTTCCGGAAAGATTCAGGTACTTTCGTAATCTTCGAGACTGCAAAGATACTCCAGTCATCCACTTTGTCTAATCTCGGAACTGTTCCTAGGTCGGATGATCCTTAAGCTTCTAAGGAGATTTACAAGAATGAATCCCAGTATGCCTATGCTTATGATTGAGCCAATCCCGACGCTTGCCCACCATATCCAATAGTCCATAACCGTTATTATCGCTAGGTAGGTTCCAACAACAAATGTAACAACCACTATCGCCACTAAGCATCCGAGCAGTTCACTCGCTCTTCCCGATTTCCATGAGTTGATTCTCCATGCCAACAGACTTGCGATGAAGTTGGCGATGGAACCGAGTGTTACGTCTGTCACGACGCTTGGAAGTGGAGTGGCGATATTTGCTATGGCGCATCCAATAGTTACACCACAAACTACAGGCCAGCCGAAAATCATTGATAATGGAATTAGTGCGTCTGCAATACGGATCTGAACGACTCCAAAACTTATGCCGGCAAAGATGAGTACTAGAACTGCGTATAGAGCTGCGAATGCGGCTGTTAGCATAATCGAGGTTGTTTTCAATACTCCTTCCTGCTCCGGGATTTCTAAGGCGGAACGGATGGAAGGTCCCTCACCCGCCTGCTTGGATTATAGTATCTGGTGCGCATAAAACTTTATTGAGTCTGGCTCGATCTGAACGGTAACCAAGCTGATGCAGGCCATGTCGAACGCTAAGAATAGAACGATTCTCGGAGTATCAATGAATGTTTTTGCATTAGGCCTTGTCAGCCTGTTCACAGATATCAGCACCGAGATGATAGTCGCGATACTACCATTGTTTCTCGTTTTTGAGTTAGGAGCTTCAGGCGCCATCCTTGGCACAATCGAGGGAATTACTGATTCAACATCAAGTCTGTTGCAAGTCATATCTGGTTGGCTGAGCGACCGAGCCGGAAAGCGGAAACCGCTTGCAGGTCTAGGATACGGTCTCTCAACATTAATCAAACCTCTGCTAGCAATCTCGAAGGTTTGGCCTCAAGTTCTTGTGCTTAGATTCCTCGATAGGGTCGGCAAAGGGATTAGATCCGCTCCCCGAGATGCACTCATTGCAGACTCAACTTCATCTTCGAAAAGAGGGAGGACGTTCGGACTTCATCGTGCCTTGGACACTCTTGGCGCAGTTATAGGTCCAAGTTTGGCCTTTCTTCTGCTTCCGCTCTTCCTCTACCGTGGTGTCTTTGCGTGGTCTCTTGTTCCTGGTCTAGTCTCAGTAGCTATCTTACTATTCTTCGTTCGTGATCAGCCCAGAACTCCAATGAAGCGATTCCAATTGGTCGTTGGAATGAAGGGGCTGTCTAAGAAGTTCAAGAGGTATCTTTTCGCTGTCCTCATCTTTGGTTTGGGCAACTTTAGCAATGCGTTCTTCATCTTGAACACAAAGATCCTGTTGACTCCCCATTTCGGAAGCACCAACGCTGTCCAAATGACAATCCTGTTGTACGCTTTGATGAACGTGATCTATGCCTTATCATCGCTACCGATAGGTGCATTCAGTGACAAGATTGGGAAACGTGTGATGTTGGGTGTGGGCTACCTTGCATTTGGATTGACATGTTTTGGATTCATGTTCGTAACTGGCAACATCTTGATGATTGCAGGACTCTTCGTTCTAACAGGTTTCTTTGCAGCCTCCGTTGATACATTAGAAAGAGCTTACACGGCTGATCTCATTCAAGAAGACTTTCGAGGTACGGGATATGGAGTCTTGCATACAGTTAATGGTGTCGCAGATTTGCCAGCAAGCGTTCTTGCGGGATTCTTGTGGAATACTTTCTCTCCTAGCATGACTTTCATGTACGGTGGCATAATGGCAGTTCTGGCTGTAGTTGCCTTGTGGACAATCAGGTAAGATGACAATCGAACTACTTTTCAACCAATCAGTTCGACCAAACTCATCTTGTCACGAAGGATAGCACACTCTCTTCTCAGCCATTCTTCTTTTGGCTTCTGGCCACAGTGCAAATGGCTCATATGTAGCGGAGCATCGACCGATATGGGTGATCAGGGTAGACTCGCATTTTGGGCATTTGGAAACGATCCCTACAACGTAGTTTCTGCAGCCTCGGCAATACGAGAATTGATTCGCATAGGCGAAGGACAGTATCTTTTCCGACAGGAGCTCGTTGGTAAGTTTGTTTATCGTTCTGGAATCATGTTCTTTAGGTACGAGATGCACCGGAAGCATGTGCCCGCCATTGGTCATAGCCTGAAACTTCGCTTCAATTCCTGCTCTCTCTTTGAGAGAGATCTTATTCGAAGGAGCCAAGGTTGTAAGATCTGTATAGCAGGGATGAGCTCTCGTGCCTCCAACTACGGTTGTGGCACGACCATACTTTTCCAAGTCCAACTCAGCGAGCCTTGTAGAGGCGTCGTCGCCGGGTCTCTGTGCGACCTGCAAACGCATCTCCAACTCGTCAGACATGGTTTTGGCTTCTTTAACGATTCTTGACACGACCTCAGAGGCAAACTTCATTGCCTTTTCATCTTTGTGAAGCTCACCTTCAGTATGATACTGCGCGGCCTCGTTTAATCCCACATAACTTATCGAGTATGACCCGTTGCTCTGATAGAAATATGGGGAGCTATCGAACGCATTCGACAGGACTGGAAGAAGACCTTGCTTCATTCTCTCAACGATACCTGCTCTCTTAGACTTGAACGCTTCGACTGTCGTCTTCATGGTTTCCGAAAGCATTTCAAACATAACATCGTCGTCTCTATGAGCTTCGTACGCGATTCTGGGAAGATTGAGGAACAGTGTAGCAAGGTTTCCTGTCCGAACGCAGTTCGTTTCCCAATCTCCCTTCCAATCGTCGCTGAGCTTGAGACCGCTCGACGTACAGGTCATTTTCGCATCTTCCTCGATGGCAACAAAATTTGGAAGACCATACTTACCTGCCAAGCTGTGGATACTCGACAACAAAGGCTCCAGAGCTGGATCCTCAAGTGTCTTTCCCCTTATTTTGAAGATGAAACGTGGGTTAAGCAGAAGGTTGCGAGAAGCTACTTTTGCGATTGAGTCAACAGTAGCTTCGGCCAAAAGTCTGGTTTGATTCTTGAAATCGCCGTAGGTTCCCGCATTCTTACCATCCATTCCAATTGCGTCAACCTTCTCAAGAAAACTTGGAACAACCAGTTCTATTCCAAGGGAGAAAGAAGATTTTGACACGTTGGATCCGAGCCACCTGTTCAATCTGTCGAAAAAGACGCTAAGAATATCAGTCAATCTGTCTTTCCTCAAGCCCTCGGCAAAAGGAGCAAGGAATATGTTGAACATGTCAAATGACTGTTCATTCGACACTTCAGTGGAACAGAGATCGGCTACCCTCTCCATGACTGCAAGGGCGGACTGAAAGCTGCTTGGAGGACTCAAAATCGCTGATCCTTTTCTGAAGAAGAAACGAAGATCATGTTGAACCTCCTCGGGTTTCAAAACCCAATCATCAAGAGATCCAAGATGCACTTGACCTGAGAGATGGGCGTCTGCAACATCTCGAGGAACCCCATTTAGAAGCACATATTCCTCAAGCACAGAAGAGCCAGCAGACTCCTTCACAGAATTCACATCAAGTAGTCGATCGCTTGAATCGTTCATAAGCAGAGTAACATCGTATACTGGCATTCCGAGTCTCGTGAGCTTGTGCCTGTAATCTTCAAGCTTCTTCTCCACTAAAATGGAGTTCATCAGCTCGCGTATCAGAGGCGCCGTAAGATACTTCGTCTTGAACTTTAGAAGCCTCTCCTCGACTTCGGCTCCAAGCTCCTGTGCAAGTTCGTGTGGAACACCGGCCTCGCGAACTAATGAATCTGCGATTTTGTCTCTGTCAAATTCCTCGATTGAGAAGCGTGAAGTTCGGACAAGCAACTTCCCTTTCTTGACAGCCACATACTCCTCCACATCCCGACCAAATCCCACTATCATCTTTCCGAGTTCCGTTGTCGAATACTTTTTCGTCTCTTTGTCCATTTCCACAAGGCTTGCTTCAACAAGGCTTTTCAGATGGTACACAAATTTTCCAGCATCTCTGACTGGATCCAACTTAATGGAGGACATTATCTCCGTGTACGCAAACGGCCCCTTCGATGACAGAAGTCTGAGAATCTGCATACGTACCGGAGCTGACGCCGCGTCAAAAACCTCTGCACTCACTCTGTTTGTGGATTGCAACAAGCTCGCCTCAAGAGTCTTACAGAGACAACTTATGGTCATCTTGTTTAAAAAATTAGAGTTACCCTACTCAATCAATGATTGGATCACTCTCATGGAGTCACCTAATCTTCTCTTCCAACAGACTCAGGTCCTGTAGAGATGTATGTTGCAGGAAAGGATCAATCGACCAATTCACTCATTGTTCATCATGACATTCTGCTACGAATCACTCGCGGACATGCTTGGGATGACGCTCCCGATATTCGCCCTGTAAGAAGGAAAGAAGAGAAGGCTAAGACAGTTAGTTTTCCAATAGAACTTATTTCATTGTCATTCTCTTAGGCACCATCACAACTATTTTTCTCGCTTTCTTTCCGGCGTTCGGAATCTTGCGAGGTCTCAGCGCCTTTGACATAGGGGTCCTGCTCTTCTTTTTCGGCCTCACCAGAACGATCTTGTTCTTCAAGACACCGCCTAAGATGAATCTACAATCAAGTCTAATCTTAGCGTCTCTAGGTCTCTTCCTAGTTTATGTTGGAAATAGGACCACCATGTACATTGGTACAATCATCGCGGCATCAGCTTTCAGCTTCCTCTACATGTATTCTATCGAACATTTCTTGAAAAGGTCGAGATGAAACCAGAGGTCGCAGGACAGGAATCTTCGAAGGATCAGTTGGAATACGGGCTGTGCTGGATCGCTTTTCGCCGGACTCGTTGCAGAATTGTCGCTCTCCTATGCCTTCCTGGCTGCTTCTGTGATAGGGCTGGTCTTCGTTGCAGCTCTCACTATAACTAGGTACAGGAAACTCAATTCATCGTAAACCAGCAGACCTAGTTTTTCAAATTCGAGACATGATCGGGATAAAAGTCGAGGCCTCGAAAATTTCGATTTCCAGTGTCCTTTAGCCAGATGATCCTGCGACGTTATCAGTCGCGCCGAGGAGAACCGGAATGACCCACGATCAGATTACGTTGATTTACCTTCTCATCCTTTCATGTCACTCGACCTTGAAACCATTTGCTCAGAAGTGCACACACCTTCGCAGTCACTGAAACCGATCTGTCTTGAAAGCTTTGTCGCTTGACATAGCATATCAACTCAAAAGGTGCTGCCATGACATGTGGTCGCTGTGGCACTCCAAAGAAGAATAATCGAAGAGAAAATAAAAATAGGTCTGCAAATCTTGCAGAATCTTTCGCGCCGTATCTAACTGACTCTCCAGTGATGGAAGTATGTTAGATACTTACCTGTCCCTCCGTATTTCCACACTGTGGACACCGCCAAAGACGCTGATCAGAAAACATAATCATTGGCGTTCTGCAGATCCAGCAAATTCTTGTCGGAACGGGAACAACCACACACGGAGGAGGATTATATCTTATTCCTTTCAATACAAGGCGAGGGTAGATTGTTTGGGTCATATCAACGTCACTACATTCGCATCATAAACATTTCACGTTAAAAGGTTTGTTCCAATTCAACTCACTCTCGCTCGCTACTTGCATAGTTGGTTGATGGTTATCTCAACCGCCATCGGCGCAAGAAAGAAGCAAGGGCGATTCGGCTTTCAAAAAGCCTTCTCTATGCGTCCTGAGTCAACTTTACTCCATATTTTCGGCCAATCTTATTCACGATAGGCGTAGTAGGTCCAGGTTCCAGCGATATTCCAACAACTGCGTCAGGAATCCTAAGAAAAGCGATTGAACATTTTCCGAAATTCAGTCTAACGCTCTTCAGATCACCGAAGTACTTTTCGACGTCAGCACAAACCTTAACGAGAATTGGTTCGATGAAACCAAAGAAATCTAGATCACTCTCTTTATCAGTCAGAGATTTGACGCCTGGCCTCTGCTTCATTTCCAAGACGTTTTTCATTGCTCCATCTAAATGGGCGACGAATCTTATTCTATTATCTAATTCCAGTATCTCATCGCAAAGACCCAATTCAACACGCCCTTGGCGAGCATGTACCCTTGCCCGAATTTATATGATTCTATCGTATCCATTGAAGACTTTCGGTCTATTCCTTCACAGGCATCGTTAGTGTCGATCTAACGCGGCTAAGCCCACGCAAAGAAGTAATGGAATCCTTAAGTCTGTCTGTCGTATCGGCTTCAAGCTTGACGAGAAGATCGTGGACTCCATAGGACACGTAGGCCTCTCTGACGTACTCCATTTTCTTCACTGCATCTAAGATTTCGTTTTCAGCACCCGCCTCTGCGTTTATCATCACAAACGCGACGGCCACTATTCTATTCACCTTTGTCTAGTGCGATTCGATTCTCAATAGGTTAAAGATTCTACCCCAAGAAGTGGATTCGGAAGTAAACATAGATGTCTTTTGGGGAAGTTCATTCGTTGTTGTGAGAATAGCGCTGAACGGGGGATTCCCCCCATCGCTACCGCTACATTCAGATTTCTTATCGTTGGCTCAATATTCGTTGTTATGGCGCTGTTCAATAAGGAGAAGTTGGCCGCATCCTAGGTTCCGAGTTGTGGCGATCTAGGTCGTGAGCCGGGAACCCTTCATCATCCTGAAACGGAGAATTTGTGAGGAGCCAGAGAGGGAGAATGGCTCTCTGGCTCTGGGGCTCTGAGGAATCCAGAGACCTCTGCTGGGCTTCAGAGGTCTCTGGCTGGGCTGGATTCCATTCTAGTAGCAGATTCTGGCTTCAACGTCTTCGATTGTGAGGAGTTTCCGCTTGGGAAATATGGTCCATTGGATTCTTTGAGACAACACTGTGTTTCACCTTTGAAACAGTAATGTATCACACCACCTTAAAAACATTGCTCAGAAATTCGATCTATCGACTACCGTTACATACAGTAGGATTGGTCTGAAATGATCTTCAGATCTGACACGACGTGATGATGATCAAACCCATTCGCAACTCCGGTTCATCCAGTCTTACTTCTATCTGAACTTGGTGAATGACACATTTGCGCGCACAACAACCTCGATAATCCTCTCCACCGCTCATCTGTAACCGCGAGTCTTAACGAACGAGAACAATTATGTTAATAAAGATTGTATTCCTATTGGCCGGCTCGATTCAGGCACACCAGCATAGAACATGCCTTCTGGCCATGTTTTTCCCATGTTGGTGTGCTTGAATCCATGAATTTCGCAATGACCAACAAGAGAGCTATTGAATCGCCGCCACACAGAAACCTCAATGGTGGTGGGACCCTTGGGATCCTAAGATTAGACTGGTTTCTGAAGGCTAACTGAATCAATACTGCTTGGCATTTAGGTCTTCAATTCTGGAAGCCCGCGACGATGGTTGGTTCGACCAGCATATTCGCCAGCTGCAAGAGATAGGTAAAGCATAGGTCTTCAGACCACACAATCATGCCTGCAGTTTTCCCTGACTCAATTGACCCCCTGATGTTGTCTTCGAAGGCTGCGTAAGCACGTCCCATTGTAAGCCCCCCAAGATCGGTTTTCATGCTATGTGCATATAATGAATGTCCGCTCCTCCAGAAAGAGTTGAGTTAAAGAGCAAGGCGGCTTATTCTACCACGATTCTTTTTGAAACGTATACCGACGGAGATGTTGCACTACGGTCGTGGCAGGCCTCGTGGTCAACGGCAGTCGATGGCTGAGGTAGTCAATTGCTGGTACCTGATAGGGGTTTCAGAGAAGTACGGGGTCAAGGCACATGAGTTACTCGCATCCTTTCAAGATGCATGGACACATGGCAAATCTGTATGCGACAGCATAACGATTCAATGCCGTCAAAAGACGGTTAACGATGGGGTCTTTCTTGTAACGCAGGGACAGAAAATAATCACACAGTTACGCCTCAGCGATACTATGTTGAGACATATGCCTAATGTTAATGTTGAAAGTTTTCAATGCGATCCCCCCACTTCGGTCCAGAATACTCAGAGCCTAGAACCAATTCAGATACAGATCAAAGACATGGGCACACAGGTCAAACGGGTTGATCTGAAAGCGAAAGTCGTTGAGAAGTCGGCCACGAGAACCGTCCATTCAAGCTATGGTGACCCTCTCCATCTTTCGATCGCTACAATTTCTGATGGGACTGGATCTATCAAATTGCCGCTTTGGAATGCCCAAGAGAACATGGTCTCTGTTGGTGATACGGTCGAAATCGAGAATGGACGACTTAGAAGATACAGGGGAGAACTTCAAGTCAGCATTGGAAGACATGGTAAACTCAAAGTCATCTGAACCTAGTCGATTAGGCCTCTTTCACTGGAATCTTAATCAATGATAACGTCAGGGCTAAACTGCTATAACAGTGAGAACAACAAGAAAAAAGGGAGAGGTTTGAGGTTTAGCTTTTCCTTCTTCGGAGTATCAAGAAGGCCAGCGATGTTGCTGCGATGATAGCTGCGAAGGTTGTAGAAAACTCCGGAACGACTGTGAAGGCACTCTGAGTATTTCCATTCTCATAACCAGGTTTACTTGCTGAGATGTAGATGTTGCCGTCGCCACTAACTCCTTCTGGGGTTTTGAACCTGTCAACAAAAGCTCCGTTATTGCCAGTATAGACTAGCTCGAAATGCACTGCTTTTCCTGATGAGTCTACTGCCTGAACTGAAACCGCTGCGCCTTCCACCGGGTTGTGATCAATATCCGTCACTGTGCCTGTCACAACGGTATATCCACTGTCATTTGATATTTGGACCGAAACAGACAGTTGGTTCTGGGCTTTCACAATGCATAGACCTGGCGCATTCAATACTAGTACTAGCGCTAAGAGTATCGATACAGTGGCCACTGATTTCATTGATAGAATCTTTTTCATTGCAGGTTCGACCTCCATGTGAATTCTGTTTTTCTAGCAATGAGAGCGCTGAATGGCGAGGGGGCATCGGAGGCCGAGATTTCTGTGAAGGCTATCAGATTCGATGCGCTGGTTGCCATTGTGGTTTCACTTGTCTGGGTCGTTGTATTTGTAGTTGCAGATGTAGTCTGAGTAGTTGTCTCAGATGTCATCGTAGTATTAGTGGTATTTGTTGTTGCTGTTGTTGTGGTGGTCTCAGTTGTCTCAATTGTGGTGCTAGTTGTAGTTTGATTTGTCGTGGTACTTTCTGTTGTCGTTGTGGTCGTCGTCGTGGTGCTGGTTGATGATGTGCCTTCTACTATGAATTGGCCCTGTTCCTTGTCGAAGAATACTCCTCCTTGTGATATGTAGCCATTTGATACGTAGGCGTTGGCCGCGTACACTCCAAGGATTGCATTTTCTGCTAGGAAGAAATGAAACTCCACTGTAACGACGTTGTCGTGGCTGAAGTCTGTCGATAGCAGGGTTATGTAGACTGGGATGTCAAGTGGATTGTCTATCTCCAGCCACACCATTCCTTTTTCTAGGTCAGCGCCTCGATTTATGACTTCAACTGAGAGCAAGACTTCTTGGCCTTGTTTGAATGTAGTGGTAGGAACTCCGTTCGCCGTGATATTCAAACTTAGAATGAAGACCGCTGGAGTGGTGCTTTGCCCAACTACGAAGGTTGAATGTGCCAGTCCGCTTTTTCCCTGGTAGATTGCGGAGACAGAGGTTGTGTATGTTCCATTTGCAGCGTTGTCCGGCAGGGTAAATGTATCGTTGAAGAATCCTTGAACGTCAGTGGATGTCTGGAATATATGTGCGGTAGATCCCAGTGGATTCTCAACCTGTATGGACACTGATCCCCCGTTTATGGAGTTTTGAGAGAAATCCGTGACTACGCCTTCAATGGTTACAGGTTCATTCGTTTCATAGGATAGCTTGTCGGTTGAGAAAGCGATCTTTAGGTTCTGGTTTTCTGTTGTAGCTGTAGAGGTGGTCGTTTGAATCGTTTGGGTAGATGTCGTAGTTTGAGCAGTTGTAGTTTCGGTGGTGATTTCTGCGTCCTTGATCGTCAATGCAACACTTGTTGTTTGGCTTTGTTTTCTGTTCATCGCGTTGATTGTCAATTCATACAATCCTGGTTTGACATCTTCGGTCACTATTGTGAGTCTTGATACGAAATTTGGCATGCCCATGTTTGGTGTGAAGATTCCAATTGTGTTTTCAGGCAACCCGCTTAGGGTGAGGTAAACGATGCCTTCGTTTGATTTTGTGTTTGAGACGAGAATTGAGTATTGGGCGTTATCTCCTGCTTCTATGCTCGCTACTGCAGGCTCAGCAATCAGCATTAAGCCACTGTTTCTTCTTCCTTCGTCACCTTCGTCGTGGTTAGCTATCCAACTATAGTTTCCAATCTGTGAATAGGTGGAGACATGGTCCGTTTGAAGCGCTCTGGTTACAGGTGCCAAAAGAACAAAGAGTAACAGAGTGGCGACCACCAGTGTTTTCCGAGAGATTCCGTTGTTTGGCGCTGAGTTTCTTGATTCGAGAACGTTATTGTATTTCATGTGATACATTGCTGTTCACAGATAGCCCCTACAATCGTCTTGGTACTTAAACGTTTCCTATGAGGTACAATACCGTTCCATTACGAGCAACGTAGATAAAGGCACAACCATCAAGAATCCCCTTGCCTTGCATGGGTTTAGAAACCATGCTTTGGAGTTTTGACGACACGGTGGGGTCGTTGGGATCTTGACCGACTGCAACGTTGGGGTTAAACTGTCTTGAGTACTATAAACTTGTCATAAAGTAAAGCTTATTTGACTATATGTCATGTATACTTTACGTGGAGAATGACTCTCAATGGACATTGGAAGTTACAGACGGTATCTGGCGTCACTGACGACAATTCTTGCAGCTGTTGTTGCATGGTCAGTGATATCGCAGAACATGATGCTTGCAGTAGCTGCAATTTCGACAAGCATGATCCTACTGTACTTGCTCAGGAAGAGAGTGAAGGAAGTAATGATCGATGAAAGAGTTCACAGAATAAGCGAAATGGCTTCGAGAACTTCGCTACAAATTTTTGGGTGGGTGAGCGCTGCATCCGCCTTCATTTTGATTGTCTTTGGAAAGGGCATTTCCACAGGTTTCGAACAAGCAGGATATACGTTGGCTTATGCAACATGCGCATTGTTGCTGCTGTACTCTGTTTTCTACAAGTACTATGGAAACAAGTTCGGCGATTGATGTGAAGAATAAGCTCAGGGTCTACAGGGCAATGCACGATTTGACTCAGGAAGCACTTGCGGACAAAGTAGGGGTAACGAGACAGACGATCATATCGATAGAAAAGGGAAATTATGATCCTTCACTTGGATTAGCCTTCAAAATAGCTGGATTCTTCCAAGTTAGAATTGAAGAAGTCTTTGTTCCCGAATAGAAAGTCGACTCGTATCTTACTTTCTGGACTCTCGTCGCAAATGGCGGCTGGAAAAGAATCTTCCCGAGACTGAGCGAAAAATGGGATCTTATCCGATGTTTGCTTTCCGTGTAAACTGTCTGATGGGTGTCAGTCTTGGAATGGTGTCAGTTCAAGCTATGGTATGGAAAAAATGTCAATCTTGAAGAGCTTTACACATTCAGAAAATCATTGTTTCCCATTCTAGATCGATATGCTATTGAAAATTTCTTGGTTCTAAACGAGCCTGAAGCGATGTACTTCAGGGTAGAAGCAAAGACTGAGCATCTGAAGGAAATAGGAGAAGCACTCAATACGCTAGTCACACAATCAGGAAACCTCTTCTCCAACGTCACCTTTGAGAAATGGGACCCAGAACAGGATGCACAAGAGAGGATCTTAAGAGCGGCTCAGCACCTCGGATTGAAACTGGAAGATCGCAGGGCGTGAACCTCTCAATCATCAATGGATACCAACCGTTGACAATCTGGATCTAAAGACTAAGGAATTTGCAACATTTATGTCGAGAGTCTTAGGGAAGTTTACGAGAGCATATGTTGAACAAATGCCTAGATGTGTCGATGACAGATGGCTTCTGTCGGTACTGGTTCATCTGATTCTGGACTCAATCTCGATAGATCAATTGCAGGAACAGGGCATCAGAGATTTTCCATTTGCATAGAGGATAAGGTAGCCTTGAACCTCCTTTTCGGCCCAAATCGTCTTATGAGAGGCCTCAGAGTCCCAGAGAAGTGAGATTAGACCATCGTATTGCTCGGGCCTACTATTGGGGATACATCCCTGACCTAAGAATCCGCATGAACAAAGATACTGCAAAAACGAGAAAGATCCAAAGGTTGTTTAACCCCGATGATAAGGTGGGGTCGGTGGGATTTGAACCCACGACCTCCTGGGCTCACGCCTTTAGGGTCCCGAGCCAGGTATCCTAACCAATCTAGACTACGACCCCACGTTCTCTTCCAAAGGATAGGTGCATGTTAAAATTGCTTTCTTCAGAATTTAGGAGATAGCTTTTAGTTGACTCACGTTTCCAAGATACGTTCCATCAAGCATGTGAACTTCAGCCTTCTCCATATCGATGCTTTGTGAACGCAGTATTGGACCTATGTACTCTTGTCTGAGTCTTGACTTGGTCCAAGATCCTCTTCTGTTTATGGCTTGCCCACCGATGAAGTCATTGAAGCACGGTAGTATTATGCACTTTGAAGTTTTGAGTTCAACACTAAAACGTTCTCTTAGCTCAGTCTCTACTGAATGAACCATCTTTATTTTCAGGCGTTTTAGAAGTGCTTGAGCAAGATTCTTTCTGTTGCACTCGGCTTTGACCCAAACCTGCCTCACAGCTCTCAGACCCAAAGGATCTGAGAAGACCACTACTGGATGAACATGACCCATCACCAAAGTTGAACAGCTCAAGAGTTCTGGTGATGGCCAAGCGTGACCGTGCACAAGCGCCACATCTCCAAGCACATTCACTCCGGAGGTTGGTAGAATCAGAACATCTCTAGGGGTTAATGGTTCCAGATTACCGTCATGGTTTCCAGGCACTACCTTGACTGTGGGAACCAGTCTGATTGCTTTCTCAAGAAATTCAGGCACGTCCCGCCATTCCTCAGGTTCGACTTTGGCAACCGCGTGTTTCACGTCGCCCAATATCACTAGTTCGGTAGGTGACACGACACGAACGATCTGTTCAAGCTTCTGTACGAGTTTCGTCGTTTGCGATGGGATGTGTATTCCCTGTTCAGATAGCGCGACCTCCCATCCTATATGAAGGTCGGCTATCACTAGTATCCGGTCCGCCTCGTTTCGGATCAGCAAAGCAGGATAGGGGCTGACTGGTTCAAGGACTGGTTGCAGGTTGTCATGCCTCCCGAAAGACTCTGATATTGTTGATATCACTTGGAAAATTGCATGTTAAACGTTTTTACCACAGATTTCCGTAGCTCTTTTGAGTAAACCCTCAGAGATTGCTGTGGATGTCTAAGCCTGGCACGAAGGAACTGGAATTCTTACAGAGGATCTGTGACAGAATTCAAGAGACTGGAGAACTTCCTAGCCAACGCGATTTGAAGCTTCAGCCTTCCTTCCAGAAGAGGTTAGAGAAGGCTGTGAGAATTGTGGAGAATCGATCTGTCAGTAAATACACGTTTACTCCAAGCGGGAGAATTGTCTGGACGGTTAAGGGTCGATCCGGGGAGTATCAGACAATTCCTGAGACAAATTTCTGCAGTTGTGACGATTTCTATTTTAGAGTAATGGGGTTCAAAAGGCAGGTCTGCTATCACATAATCGCCCAGAAGATTGCAGATATCCTGAAACTCTACATTGAACATGCATTGAAGGACAGTGACTATGACCGGATAACGGAGAAGTGGAGGCTGAAAGAATCTTCAGCAAGCGAAGAGTAGAAGCTATGTTTTTAAACACAAAGAAGCATGTTAACGGCGCAATTTGAGGCGGACCATTTGACACCTGACGAGTTCTACAGCGTGGTTCAAATGACGAGTCTGGTTCTAGTATTCGTTACGATGTTGCTGCTCTTCGCTCACATAGCCTATGAACGAACTGAGAAGACGTAGTTACAGAGGTTTCTAAACAACTCAATCGATCATGTGGTTTGGATGCTGTTCTACTAGCATTCGGAATATTCAATAGAGTAGAATATTTGTCAGTGTGTCAACTCTTCGAGAACTGAAAATGAATGTCAGATAGCGTATTTTCTCTTCTCAAGAAGCCGATCAGGTCTAAGCTGGAGAAGGAAGAGGTAACTGTTCCAAGTGAAATTCAGAAGCTGGCGATTCCGGCCATACTCAGCGGTAGGAATACACTGATAATCGCTCCTACTGGAACTGGCAAAACATACGCGGCCGTGCTGCCGGTGCTCGACCTTTTTCTTTCTGCAAGAGCCGACATGAAAGGTCATGGCATTTCGATTCTCTATGTTACTCCTCTTCGAGCGTTGAACCGAGACCTTCTAAGAAGACTCTCTGAGATGGGTCAGGATCTGGATGTTGATATTCAGGTCAGACATGGCGACACTCCGGCCAGAACAAGAATGTTGCAGGCAAAGTTTCCTCCTGACATGCTAATTACGACGCCTGAGACGTTGCAAGCGATTCTACCTGGAAAGAAGATGAGAATGCATCTCAAGAGCGTGCGATGGGTAATAGTGGATGAGATTCATGAACTCGTTACCGACAAGAGAGGCGTTCAGCTTTCGGTAGCTCTTGAAAGACTTGAAGAACTTGTGGGAAAACCATTCCAGCGGATAGGTCTCTCAGCAACTATCGGTGACGTAGAAAAAGTCGCAAGTTTTCTCGGAGGATTGGGGAGAGACGTACAGATCTTGAAGGCTGAGCATCTCAAGAAACTGCGAGTAGACGTTGAATTCTTGGCACCCTCCAAGAACGACGATGATAAGGCCTCTGAACTCGGAATCCCGCCAGCCACTGTGGCCAGAGTCAAGAGAATCTGTGAAATGATAAACGAACATAAGTCCAGTCTTGTCTTCACAAATACGCGGGAACATGCGGAGGCGTTAGGAGTACAGATCCAAGCGATTTGCGGTGACATCCCTGTCAAGGTCCATCATGGATCGCTGTCGCGAGAAATACGTGAAGAAGTCGAACGAAGCTTTCAAGCCGGTTCAACGAGAAGTGTGGTTTGCACTTCATCCTTGGAATTGGGAATTGACGTGGGCTCTGTGGACTTCATCATTCAGTTCATGTCCCCACGACAGGCGACTCGACTGATCCAGCGAGTTGGAAGAAGTGGACACAGGGTCGAGGCTGAGTCGAGAGGATGTATCGTATCGGCTTGGGCCGATGATATTCTAGAATCGTCTGTGATTGTAGATCACTCCATTCAAGAGATTTTGGAACCTTCAAAGATACACATGAACGCACTTGATGTGCTGGCTCACCAAATCGTCGGGATAACGCTGGATGTCAGACCTGTAACTCTTGAAGATGTCTATGGAATAGTGAGGAAAGCGTATCCCTACAAAGACCTTCAGATCGAGGTGTTCACAGCCACAATTCAACAATTGGTGAATGAGAGACTTTTGAGGAGCCGAGATGGTAGGCTTCAGCCTGTTTTTCCGAAGGTCTACTCTTACTATTATGAAAACCTCTCCGTAATACCTGATGTGAAACGGTACACAGTTATCGACTTTGTGAGAAAGCGTAGGATTGGGACCCTAGATCAAGAGTTTGTAGCGCGCAGATGCAAATCGGGCAATGAATTTGTGATGCATGGTCAAACTTGGAAGGTGATTGTGGTCAACGAGCAGGATCTGTCGGTTCAAGTTGAGCCGACAAACCCAAGTCTAAATGCGATCCCGAGTTGGGAGGGAGAGATAATACCTGTGGATTTTCTTGTTGCAACAAAGGTGGGCCAGCTAAGAGAGACTCTTGCAGAAGAATCGGAAACCGATAAGCAAATAGAACTTCAGACCAGTTTTCACGTTAACGAGTTAGCCATCTCCAAGATCTTGGACACTATTAGAACGCAGAAGAAAGATTATCCAATTCCAACAGCTAAGAGAATCGTTGTAGAGAACTATGAGAACTGCACAGTGGTCCATTCGTGTTTTGGAAACCTCGTTAACGAGACTCTGGCTATCGCGTTGGCGACACTTCTTAGCGCAAAACTAGGAGTGAACATCACCACGCAGACTGACGCCTATCGAACAGCATTGATAAGCCCTTATGGAATCGAACCTTCTATAGTGGCAAAGGAACTTTCCAAGCTCACGCCTGAGGATTTGAAATCCATCATAGATGAGGCAATTCATAGAACGGATCTATTCGCATGGAGAAACTGGCACGTTGCAAGAAGATTTGGAGCCGTTCAGAAGTCAGCAGACTACAAATCATCGAGAGGTAGGCTACTGGCAGATGTGTATAGGGAATCCCCTATTGGAAGCGAAACAAGAAATGAGATCTACTTGGAGAAACTGGACCTAGAGAATGCGACAACAGTGCTTTCGAAGGTTCAGAGTCATGAGATAACTATCGATGTCACAGAGCAGATAGGAGAAGTCTGCTCTCCACTTGCGCTTCCAATGATAGACAAGATAGTCCCGCATGGAATGCTCAGACCAGCGGTGCCAACATCTTCACTTGTCGAGATTATTAGAGAACGTCTCGAATCTCAGACGGTTCGATTTGTCTGCATATTCAATGCTGATTGGGATGCAATCAGAGTTGTGAAGACTTTACCCGAAAGGATAAAGTGCCCACATTGCAGGTCAACGCTGGTGGCCGCTACCTACCGCACAGACAACGACCTCATCGCAATCTCCAGAAAGAAAAAACATGGAAGGAGCCTGTCTGATTTGGAGAGAGAACATTGGGACAGGGCGTGGCGGTCCGCTAGTCTGGTTCAGGTGTCAGGAAGGAAAGCCGTACTTGCAATGAGCGGGAGAGGCGTTGGGCCTGTGACTGCAGCTAGAATCTTAAGGAAGTCGTTCAGGAATGATAACGAGTTCTACGTGGAAATACTCAAGGCCGAAAGGGAATATGCTCGAACCAGACTCTTCTGGGATTGACAGATCGGAACACTGAGACCTGCATTATCTCTTATAGAACCTTTTTAAGCGTATCACGAAAGAATGTTTGAATGGGTAATGAATGGTTGCCCACAGCGTTTGTTCTAGTCAACGCGGAACTCGGTTACGAAGAAGAAGTGATACGTGAAATCAGAAAGCTTACGGATGTCAAGGAAGCCCATTTGGTCTATGGAATGTATGACATCATAGTCAAGATCGAAGGTCCCTCAGTGGAAAAAGTGAAGGAGACTGTGAACTCGAAGATTAGGAAGATGGACAAGATACGTTCCACTCTTACAATGATCGCTCCGTAGATTCGCTGGTGTGCCATGGATAACTCAACCTTTTTTCTTCTTCTAGAAACACCAAGTACGAGAGGTAGATGACCTCCCTTCACAAATTGTTCTAGACACAATCGAATGAGATCGATCTAGAGGTATTCGCATCAAATGGGAAGTGAAGAGGTCATCAAGAGGATACTTGCGAAACGTCCTGACATTGCGAGATCCGTGCTTGAATCAATGATTGTGAAGAAGAAAGAAGCTTCTGGTGACCTCCTATCATTCGAAGGCGCAGCTCATCTTGTAGCCCAAGATTTTCTTGTGGAGACGTCCGTGACAAGAAAGGATGGCCTCAAGATTTCCGATATGGTCCCACAACTCGGCGATGCCACACTCATTGCGCGCGTCGTTGCTGCTTGGCCCAAACAGAGGTTTAAGAGAAAGGATGAAACAGAGGGAACTTTCATTCGACTTCTCCTTGGGGATAAGACTGGAACGCTCACTTGCCTAGTATGGAACTCTAACACAATACAGACCTTGGAATCAAGTGACATAGAAGGGAAAATGGTGAGAGTGGCTCACGGATACACACGTGAAGGATTGTCAGATAGAGTTGAACTTCACGTGGGAGACCGAGGAGACGTTACGTTACTTACCGAAACTGCTGAAGCCGAGTCTCATCCGCCTGTTGAAGCGTTCATAAAAAGTGTAGATCAGCTCTCGGATCAAGACCAAATTTCCAGTCTTCAAGGAACTGTCGTGGCCATGCCAGTTATCTCTTCGTTCGAAAAAGACGGGATCGCAGGCACTGTCATCAGGATGTTGATCGAAGATAGTACTGGTAGTGCAACTGTTGTGGCTTGGAACGAGAAGGCAGATGAGCTTAAGACCGTCAGGGTGGGCGACACGGCCCGCGTGATGAATGGCAGAGTAAGAAGGTCCGCAGACGGGCAATTCGAGTTGCATTTGGATAAGCGAAGCCTAGTTAGATTACTCGGAACTCCGAGGAAACTGCCATCATCAAAACCTTCGGTTTCGATAGCTGAAATCAAGCCCACAAATCGATTGGTGAACGTCGTGGGCCGGGTATTATCTACCGCATCCGCTCGAGAGATCCAGACGAAATCAGGAGAAAAATTGCGAGTTTCAAGCATTCTGATCGGCGATAAGACTGGATTGGTTCCTGTGACACTTTGGAGAGGAAAAGCGGAGTTGGCGGACAGATTGAAGGAGGACACCGTAGTTTTTATCGAGAATGCTCAGACTCGGGAGAGATATGACGAAGTCGGTTTAGACGTTGGTGAGTCGGGAAACGCGATCTTTGATTCGGACTTGCTGAACATGTCGGGTCCAGGGCAGCCGCCTATCACGCAGATCGGACAGTTGAAGAAGAATAAGGCCCCGATCATCGTAGAGGGTGTGATCGTTGAAGAAGCCGTGCTTAAGGAAGTGGAACTTAAGAATGGAAGCAAAACACAACTCGCAACCTTCAGGATCAGGGATGCAAGCGAAACCGTTAGAGTCACTTTTTGGAGAGACTTGGCTAAGGTTGCAAAGCCACTGAAAAAAGGAGACCGAGTCAGGATTATAGGAGTAAGAACGAAAGAAGGGTTCTCAGACAAGTGGGAACTACATTCAAGTTCGCTAACATCTTTGAAATTGATTGGCAAGGAACCCGTGGGTACCCCAAGCGCAGACAATTCAAATTCTGTTTTGTTAGAATAAAACTAGAAGTTGATCGAGCTGAATTAGATTGCTTGCGATGAAAGTTGGCAGAGATGTCTTCGACTATATAAACAGCATGAGGAACCCCGCTGTAAAACAGAAGACGAAAAAAAGAATCCAAGAATACAATGTCAATCCAAACATTGTCGAAAGCTTCGAAAGAGTTGAGGAGAAAATCTTCTTCGTCATCATATCGGCGGAATGGTCATCGGAAGGCCAAACCTGTATTTCAAGCATCGCCAAACTCTTAACAAGCACCAATAACGCTAACTTGGTCGCCAAGGTCTTGGATTACAACCGTAACCAAGACATTGTCGAAGAACTTCGAGTGAGACGACCCCCTACGGTAATTGTCTACGACCGACAACAACACGAACTCGGAAGATACGTGCAAGATACATCGAGATTCTCGACTGTGGAAGAAGAAATACTCGACATCCTCAGGAGAGCCAATAAGATCAGCTACTCTGAAACACTGCGCTTCGGTTAGATGAAAAGTCTCTAGAGAACCCCATGAAACGATCTGTCGATGCGTCTCACGATGTCGAATTTTTTCGAGAGATAGTCTTAAAAGCTTCTTACATGGTTTCAAATAATTCTATTGGAGGAAAAAGAAGATTCAAAATTGGTGGAGAGGCTATATCCTTACAAGCACATAGTCGCGACGTTTTTCGGCTGTGAAGCCAACCTCCTCGATAGAGACAACTTCCTCAAAGCTTCCCTTCTCGCTATTAACAAAGCAAACATGGCTCTTGCAGATGTTCCAAAAAATCCACTCGTCTACAAAGTCGATGAAGACATAATGGGTGGTGGCGTAAGTGTTAACGCGCTAATCACGACGAGCCATTTGACGGTTCATTCTGCTAAGGACTATTCATCTGTGGAATTCGACTGTGCAACGTGTGGTCCCGAAAGTCGCCCCGAAGAAGCTTTCAGAGTTTTCGAGGAATTCCTGAAACCAATGAAAGTGAAGATCTGGTTTAGGAAAGGAATATCAATTCTCTAGGAATACGATGCGCTATATTCTAAGCCCAACCTCAGTTAGCCTAGACCTACGGTAGACAATGCCGCTGGAGCAACGGATCCTGCCTTTGGATCGTCCGAGGCTTCCAAATTGTCTTAGAGATTATGCCCGCTACATATTCGGATAGAGTGGGAACTTTTTGCAGAGCTCCATGACTTGGCCGCGTATCTTTGCAAGCTGCTGGTTCTTCGATATATCTTGCTTGAATTTCTTAATGTACGCCGCTCTTTCATCCTTGTTCTCAGGTAACTGACAACCCTTAACCTCATTGACCACCTGAGCAATCCAACTGGCGATCAGTTCCATCTCTTTTTCCTTCATATTACGTGTCGTTATAGCTGGCGTGCCGAGTCGGATACCGCTTGGATAGAAGGGCGAGGAAGGTTCGGCGGGGATCGTGTTCTTGTTTACCGTGATGTTGGCAAGATCTAGGGCCTCTTGAACGAAGACTCCTTTGCCCTTACCATGGGGTGTAAGATCAATCAGAATCATATGATTGTCTGTGCCGTTTGTCACAATCTTAACGCCGTTGTCCATCAAACCCTTAGCCAAAGCCCTCGAGTTCTTCACTATCTGTTGGCAATATGTCTTGAACTCTGGCTTCAACGCCTCGCCGAGCGTGACAGCGATGGCGGCCGTGGTGTGATCGTGTGGACCACCCTGTAGGCCGGGAAATATGGCTCTATCGATCTTCTCAGCAAGCTCGGGATCCTTCTTCAATCCCTTCTCCGTCACCATTATCATTCCTCCGCGTGGCCCCCGTAAAGTCTTGTGAGTCGTTGTGGTCACTATATGCGCGTAAGGAACTGGGCTCTTGTGAACCCCTGCCACCACGAGTCCTGCTATGTGAGCTATATCTGCGGCCAAGTAAGCACCGACACTATCTGCAATCTTTGCGAATTCCTCAAATGGAAACTCTCTAACATAAGCCGTCGATCCCACCCAGATAAGGCGAGGCTTATTCTCTTCTGCAAGTCTCTCTATTTCATCAAGATTCAAGTATCCATCCGGTCTCACGTGGTACGGGACACTCTTGAAGAACTGTCCAGTTACACTGACTTTCCAACCATGTGTCAAGTGCCCACCGTCTGGCAGATTCTGTCCCATGATGGTGTCACCAACTTTGCAAGTCGCGACGTAAACTGCAAAGTTCGCTGGGCTGCCAGAGTATGGTTGCACATTTGCGTGTGGAACGCCGAAAGCCTTCTTGGCTCGTTCAATCGCCAAGTTCTCGATGATGTCGATGAACTGGTTACCGCCATAGTATCTCTTTCCAGGATATCCTTCCGAATATTTGTTCGTACAAACAGAACCCATTGCCTCTAGGACTGATGGACTAGTGAAGTTCTCGGAAGGAATCATCTCCAAGCCGTTTCTCTGTCTGTTCAGCTCGTTTCTAATAATTCCGAAAATTTCAGGATCAGTCTTGCTGAGTGGATCTGAATTCATTTTGAGTCATCTTCCGAAACGTTGAACCAGCTCTTTGTTGGGGTTTCAACATAAACCTTTCCCAATCGCGGCCTTCTCACTTCCACGCCACTTGACTAGAACGTTTTTCAGCGTTTATGCTTCAAGATACCGGCTTCTGCCTAGCTTGCTGGGTTCTCGTGTAAACCGTTTCTAGTCTTTCCTATTTAGCAGAATCTCGATTGTTGATATGCTTGCAGGCTTTCCATCGAGTCGTGTGATTTCCTCGGATCCTATAGCTATGGATCCGATTTCAAGGTTCTTCATAAAAGATCTTCTAAGCATCTCAACAACATCAACGGCTTTCGAAATTGTTTGTCCCCGCGCCCGAACAACGACCTGTCTAACCCCATGATTCACCAGAGTGACACATGCAACGACATAGTTCATAACAGGTTTTCTGCCGATACGCACCATGTTGCCCTGATCCATCTTAATCCCCGATATCGAATTTGACCTGCGAGTCTTTGAAATTAGCTGAATCTATCAGAACATTGATTTGTTGGCTCTGCACGTTATAAGAGTAGCGTTGGCGAGTCATTTCAGACCCCGTAGCTTGGAGTTAGACTGTAGAATCAGTAAGGATGACTTTAAACAGCCATCGCATATTCATTCAGCGATGACTATTCCATGCGTGAAGAGAGTTCAGATAATCTAGAGTCGGCTGATGTTGCTAAAAGAGAGATCCAAAGAATCTACAACAAGGATCCTAGGAAGTGGCATATTCTATCCGGAAGGGACTCTCATGGCTACAATGATCTTGTAGTTATGCATGGGAGCGATCTTTGGATCATCAAAGAACAGTTGATAAACCCATACAAGAGCGTAGGTTTTGCTGTAAAGACGGTTGGAAAGACACATGACGTAGAGAACATTGAATCATGTCAATACGGTGTGAGACCAGTGACTCGAACACAGATTGATCAGATCGTCGAAACGATCAATTCGGGAAGAATCGCTCATGAAGTTCTTTCTGAAATCATGAATCGTAGTCCGGTCTCTATTCATGACGTCATGAGAAGCCCGGCTGCGATTCAAGGTCCGGTTGTGCATGTCAACCGACCGGGAGATCTTGTTTCGACAAAACAATGTGATCTGGATCTCAAGCTGAAGGTGGAGTTAGAGAAACTTCTGATGAGGAAATATCGGCAGACCGTCGTTCCGTACATATGAACTGATGAAGATTTTGCAACGCGCCCTGAACCCTAGACTGGAATAGCCAAGCCTTCTCTGACTGTGTCGAATACCACACAGGTTAACGTCTTCTCGATCCCTTTGATGGTTCTTAGTTTGTCTATTACAAATCTCCCTACGGCCCCAACATCTTCCGCCTTGACCTTGATGAGGAGATCCCAGTCTCCCGTGATTATGTGAACTTCTTGAACTTCAGCAAACTTAGAGGCCTCTTTGGCGATTTCTCTCTGAGACAACAGCGTCTCTCTATCGGTCTGTCTATAGGCGACGGATGTTAGGATGAAGGCAGTGGTTCCAACTCCTAGTTTGTCACCGTCAAGTACAGCCTTGTAGCCCTTGATCAGTCCCAAATCCTCCATTCTTCTCATCTTTGCATAGACGGTGGTGACTGGGCTACCAACCTTGGATGCTAGTTCTCTCGTGGACAGCTTGCAGTTCTCTTGGAGCAAACGGAGAATTACAAGATCTTTGTTATCCAATCTTGATGCCTGCATGGATGTACATTATACCATGGTGACTATAAGTAATCAAGTTTCCTACAATTCTTGTGAATATCTGCAATTTCTGTTCTGAAGAAGCAATCAAAGGCGTTGGAGCATGTCATTCCTAGAATATCTGGCTTCGCTTCTCACTGACTGAGTTATCTCACGGCCTGCGATGGTTTAGGAAGACAGAAAGGTAAAGAAGAGAAGACTAGGTAAGAGAGTCTAAAATTCTGGGATACGGTCGTGAGTAAGCGTTCACCAAACCAAGAGCGCGAGAGCGCCGCAATCAGTCCAACTGTATTTCACATGTTCGAGAAACTCATTGGAAAGAGGGTTCTCGCAATAATAGATAGAGACTTTGGTTTTGAAGGAATGCTAACGGCTGTTTCGATGAACCCATCTGGAATTTGGCTCTCAGACGCAGAGGCTGTTGTACTCAGATCTACTCTGGCGAGCCCTATACCTCAAGTCGTGAGCCGTGAGAAGAAACGTGAGCTATTTGTGCACCTAGACAGCGTCCTTAGACTTGAGACTATGACCGAGGGCCAGTGAAGTGACAAAAGCCGAGAGGGTTGAGTGGATTTCGGGCGTGCGAGTGACCACCAAGAGCACTTGCATTCTCCTCGACCCCACAAATGGCAGAGAGACCAACCGAGCCACCCATCGATTCATATCGCATGCTCATGCCGACCACACGCAGAGTCTGTCAAGCCGCGGCCCGAAGTATGCGACACTGTCGACAAAACGGATCTATGAAGGAATCCGTGGAAAACCCATCATGGACTTCAAAGAGATCAAAGTCAATCATCCAGTCAAACTGGACGATGTTGAGGTCACTCCAATCAACGCGGGGCACATGTTGGGTTCTATCCAGTTCAAAATTGTGACAGCAAACACAACTCTGCTATACACAGGTGATTTGAATTGTGTCGACACACTCACCACAGAGCGAGCAGACGCCGTCAAATGTGATGTCTTGTTAATCGAAGCAACATTCGGGAATCCCTCATACATATTTCCAGACAGGGAAGACACCTACGCGAGAATTGTTGACTGGGCTACAAAACAAGCCATAGAAGGACACGTTCCGACCTTCCATGTCTACGCTGCTGGTAAAGCACAGGAGATTGTGAGACTCTTCAACATTTACACTCGGCTTCCAGTCATGGTCAGTCCTCCCGTATCCGCATCCAACGAAGCCTACGAATGTGAAGGGGTCAAATTGGTTTATGAGACGGTTGATGCTGAGGCCGCTCACAGGCTCTCCAGAAGGCTCCCTTACCTCTATGTGACAACGCCCTCCGATCATTTCGTTCCTGACAATTGTGTAAGAGCCACGGCTACCGGGTGGGCCCTCAGAGGCGTTTGGAACAGGTTTCCTAGTTTCCCTCTGAGCAGCCATGCAGATTTCAGACAGCTCGTAAGATTTGTCGAAGCGACAGGTGCCAGAACCGTCTACATATTCACGGGATATGGTGACATCTTTGCAGCATATCTCAAGAAAAGATTCGGAATTGATGCGCGTCCGATACCCTCATCAACCCAGAAAAGACTATTGGATTATCGTCACTAGAAACCGTCTAGGTGTCGAAGTCGAATTTCCGCCATTTATTTGATCATTACATAGGCGAACAGACTTACGGCTATAAGACCGACCGCCATCAATATGACGACTTCTGGCCTTACCTTTATGCCCGGAGTCTCTTCCTCAAAGAATCTCAATAGCCCTGCACTGGCAGCGGGCATAGGAGCCTCATCGCGTCTCCTTTTCTGTCTTCGACTCATGCGATCTCTACCGTGTGTTTGGTCGTATGGTCGACGACCCTTTAAAGTTATGTGAAATAGACTAAGCCTCGTGTATTGGCGTTCTGATGAGAATTGCAGAGTCTCAAAGATTGATACGGTAAACCTACATTGAAAGGGACTCTGGAAGAGGTGTTAAGGTTACAGCTCTCTAGTTAACCTCAGAAATCGACGGACTTGCTGACGTGTTGATCAAGCGTAACCAAGGAGTATTGAGAAGGGAAGATGTAGATGCCTTTGCCTCGCCGTGTAGTTTTGGCAATATCAATTATCAATAGGTGTCAGCATGGAAGAACTTGCGGTCGAGAGATGCAAAGTCGACTGCCCAAAGTAGGGCGCATTTCGTGCGCCTGAAGCAATATTCCATGGATGGACCTATTCTTCGAGTCTCTGTTGACCGTATTCCGTTAGGAACCAAGCGTGTGGTCTTTTTCCACCGGTGAACGCAACGAGTTTTTCCATTAGCAACGATCTCAGGTGATACGCAACCTTGACAAAAGAGAAGCCCGTTTCTTTACAGATTTCTCTTGTTCTCTTCGGTCCAACTTCAAGGCGAGATATTATGCGAGTTCTTGCCTCAAGGCCCGCCTTCACGTTTCGTTTCCTCAAGAGAAATGCTTTTGGATGAATGGATCTAGATGACATTCAGGACTTCCCTTCAGGCGAAGTCGCCCAGCAGCATCTGATCCTTCTTGTTCGTTCTTTCGAAGAGAGATGCAATTTCGTCTCTGATGAGCTTAAGCCTCTGTTCATGATATTCTCCAATGTTGTAGCGACTAACAAGATGCTCTGCAATTTCAAGATATTTTTCAATCGATCCCTTATGAACTGTAAGTGATATCTTACCTCCGCACTTTTGGCATTTTCCCGATAGAGGCGCCCGTCGGTATCTGGTGTTGCATCTGGTGCATCGTAGCTTCTGTGTTGAAAACGCTTTCAAGTTTCCTGTCAGATCTCTCATGAAGTGTGTTGAGAGGAGCCTTCTAGCTACCTCTCTGGCGTCGACCGCCTTCACTAACTCAGCAAGATCCAGTTGTTCCTGAACCTTCTCGGACATAGACTCTAGTTTCTTGTAGGAGCTTTCTTTATTGCAGCTGTTCAGATTCTCAACTTCATGAGTGAAGGCTAGAGGTTGAAGTTCACCTTCCGTTCCCACTCTGTGGGAAAGCGTCTCAATAAGATCACTGATCCTTTTGGGATCCGCGTGGCACTCAGCCTCCTCAAAGAAGGCTGATGGAAAGACCTCCACAACTTCTACGTTAAATGCTTGACGAGCTACTTCCACCGGCTTGATTCCTAACGTCAGAAGAAGCGGTGCGTCCATCATGCCGCCGATTCTTCCAGGAAGAAAAGCTTTGGAAAAGTTAAGTAGAACATCTAGTGCGAGCGAGATGCTGTCTTCATCTCCGTCACAATCTCTCCTCTTGGCAGCGTGCCACAAGGGATGGGCCAAGCAAACACTGAGGTCTGTGAACCCTACGATTCGCCCTAGAACTCCTACAGACGTGTGAGGACTCAACCCAACTACGAGCTGCCCTACAAGATCCTTTCTCGAATGCGCATTGTAGCATGCGGGCAAACCGTAGAACTTTGTAAGAAGCTCATCAACAAATTTGGCCACGTTAACCAAGTAGTCGCCACAAGTCTTCGGAACGATTACGTCCTGAAGTTGAAGAGAACATAGTTGGTTGCCGTTCGTTAAGGGGTCACCCTTGTGATCGAGGGTGTATCCAAGTTCATGCAGTCCATCGACAGATACATCTACTTCACTTGGCCTGAAATGTGATAGAATGGCGTTTGTCGCATCGAATCTGATGGTTCCGTCCTTAAAGACTGAGAGGTTGAATCTTGCCCGAATGAGTCCCTTCTCAATAGGTTCTGGCATTCTGGAGTCGCTTACCAGTCCTTTAACGCCTTTCACAACTTCTCCAATCGGCTGTACGCCCAATCTCCTTTGGGCATCATCAAGAAGTATCCTAAGATTCACAGGTCTCTTGTCGTATGGAATGGTCTTGACTTTGCAGGTGGGACAAGTGCCTGTGGACTCTCTCCTACCGCATATTGGACACGCTGATTCCAGTTCGGTTCGCATATTGCATTTTCGGCAGAAGTTTGAATGCGTCAACTCGGAACATTTGGGACAGCGTTTTCTCACAACTTCAACTGAAATGACCGCCCTTGTTCTGGCAGCTTCTATGAGATCGCGCTTGGCGCCGCCTGCCATTCCGATCGGAAATAGCCCATGTACAACTGGCTTCATCTCCCTCCTCTTGGCCTTCTCGGGACGCCCCATCCTTGCTCCAATGAACGCCCCTGCTTTCCTTCGAACCTTAATCCCTGAGAGTTTCTCAATGGCATCAAATACGTCACTTGCTGCATGTGGTTTCTGCGTTTCCTGAAGCCCCAGACAACAAGAGAGTATTGTGGCATCTTCATGTAGAATCAGTTTTTCGTTCACAACCTCATGAGGAAGACAGAGTTTCTCGAGAAGTAGTTGGAGATCGTTATCGGCGTTTACTTTCATCTCAGTCGTAAATGTTCCGTTGAACTTAATGTCGGCGGAATGCAACTTTCTTCTCAGTCGGTCGAATTCTTCAAGCGACAGTTGTTCCCAGAAGTATGTATACCTGGGGTGCAGGGGAATGCCCAAGTTACGTGAGATTGCCAGCGCCTCGACTGCAGTCGGTTTCACGACCAAAGGGTTCTCAAGAAAGGATCTGATGCGATCTTCCGGTACTCCCGTCATGTTGGATGTCGTGGCAGCGCTTGCCGAGTGTGACTCTATTGCAATTCTTAGATGCTCCCTCCACCACTCCTCAACAAATCCAGATCGCGCCAGTGGTTTGTTGTTCTCCAAGAATTCTCCATAACCAACCAAAATATCGCCAAGGAAGAGAATAGATTTGATTTGTCTTTCGAGTTTTCGAGCCAAGTCGACATCTTCGACGCGAATTATTGATCCATCCACGAGTTTGACAACAGGGGGTTCTATTGTGTCGACTAGTGATACAACGCCAGCTTTGCCGGGTGTCTCTATGCGAAGTTGGGTTCCTGCGGCGATGAAGTTCCTCAGAATCTGCATTGTGGCCGAGTGAATCCCAAGCGCGGCAAGTCCGGTATCTCTGCACCTACCATATCTTAGTCTGAATCCACCCTGCCTTCCTGGGAATGAGAATATAGGTCGTCCGCCGATCACGTCTTCCATGAACATGAATTCTGGAGCTTCCTTAGATTCGACCTTTGGAGCTTTTATTTGGCGAAGCCAGTTCCAGCCGTCTATTCCAATCTTATCTGTGATCTTCAGAACCTTGTTAGCCCTACCGACAAGACCGTCATTCACAACCCGAAGCGCTCCTCCCCTCACCCTGTTGGTTTCCACCCTGGCCAGATTTCTGAAAGACTTGACCTCGATGGGGTCAGTTTCTACCCCGGTCACCTCGATGGGAAGATGCATGATGGCGTTGAAGAGTTCACTATCGGGAAGTCGGTATTGAAACCTTGCAACTTCCCTTTCGTACAGCCTAAGCTCGGCCACGAACCTCTTAGCTTCCATTTCGGTAGCTTTGTAGCGATCGAAGCCCAGCAGAGTCCGAGCGAAATCGGCAACGACCACGGCCATACCCATCTCTGTTCCTCCTGCTGACCGAATCGGACCTGCAAAATAGACCGCCAAGTATCTTGATCGATCAGAGTTAGTTTTCTCTCGCACGTTGGTTATTCCCTCGATTGGAGCGACCGTGACGCCCTCGTCCAAGATTGCGAGTGCGGATCTGATTGCTTGATCTGCTGCCACGATCCCTTCCTGATGATATTCACCGTAAACAATTTCTTCAGCGATTTTGAACGCGACCTCTTCTCGCGGCATAACCTTGGACAATTCACGTATTCTAGCAGCCACGTCATCTGGCCCAACAGACTTCTCCACGCGTTCAGCAAGATCTACCGTCACGACAGATTCTGGTCGAAGTGACGGATCAAATCCCTGCAGACGAGCTTTCTGAGCCAAATTCATTTGCTCATTAAATCCTCGCTCCAACGATGAGAAGTAATCTTTTCCGTCATATGATTGGAGTCCCATCTCAAGCTTCGCCTAGGTGCATTGTGTCGCCAGCCGCATGAATTGAACCTGCTACGCTAGGTAATGTTGTCATTCCTAGTTTGGTTATCAGGTTTTGGGAAACTGTTCTACGTGATTTTCGCAGTCTCATTTTGTTGTGCGACAGGGCGAGTCTTTGAATAGAATCTGTCCGTGAAACTACAGTAGATATCCACCATATCAGAGGATGGGGGCGCGTCAAGCTCGTCCTTCAACCCGCAAGACGCGCATTGAAGTGTGGCCTTACCAGTTCCTTTGGAAATTGTGACCTTCATAGCGTCTTGGCTGCAACTCGGGCATGTGAAAAGTGTTGGAAGCTTCTTCTTCACAACTTTGATGACACGTCTGCGGCGTCTTCCCACGCATAGACCTCCGAAGGCCATCCTGTTGACATTGGGTGAAGAGTCAAAGTGCCAGTCCTTTAAACATAGTGATGCTGGTGCGACTCTCTCCTATGCCCATGGAGTACCCAAAGACATGACCGAAGGCATTTATGTTGGAACCGAATACAAAACTGTATCCGGAGAGCCGACGGTTTGGAACACGATCGCGATGCCCAAATCTTGTTCAAACAACAGATGAAACGGACGCTAAGTGATCCGATTGTAAGGATTCTCATTGATAAGAGTAATTTAACCCCGATACAGTTTCAAACATTCCTAACAGATCGCATAATGAAACAAAACAGCGCAAATATGAAGGAAAACAAGAAGAATATGTGCATGAGAATGGACCTGGCGCAAATAACCCGTGGGTCGTTCAATAGGACCTTAAATCAGGCCACTAGGAATATAATTCGGTCCATCTACACCATATTCCTTTTGGGGTATGTGGGGATTTTCGATGATCCCACATTGGAACCCTTCATCGAAGCATCAAACCAAATACGCTCCTACCTAGATCGCCTAAGATCGTCAGAACACCGACTGGACGCAGACGGAGCGCGCGCATTAGCGACCTTGTTGGAAGACTTGAAGAAGACCGTTGAGAATTTAGCTGGGGTCAAGAATTTCAAGAGTCTGTGACGTCACGAAGATCACTGCCGAGCAATTGTGAATCACGAGCGTGCTGCTGGTGGTGGACGTGAGATGGCAATGCTGCTGATTCATACCGTGCTAGGCGCAATTCTGGAGTAGTTCTGGAGTTTGTTTGACTATGCAGAGCGTATACAAAGCTTATAATCTGTGACGTCACAGTAATCAAGGACAAGACATGACTCCATCACAGGATATCTTACTTGTGATCGCGTCCGCGGCGGTGGCATTCACGCTTGTGATTACGGGTGCGGGAATTGTAGCTCGAACGACCAAGGAGTATAGAGACGCTCGAACAGTAGTGAAGGCCGTTATCACAACCTATGGTAAGAAACTTGTGCGCCAAGAGGAAACTTGTCAATCCATTTCAACCGAGTTGGCGCATCTCAGGGGTTCTATTGAGAAACTTGAGACACATGAAAGTGAAGTGAGCCAAGTGAGTCAGGCGACTTCTGCTTCAGTGGAGTTAACCCAAGCACTCAAGGAAACTTCGGACAACCTTAGACTTCTCAATGAGAGACTCAGCATCCAAGACGGGGATCCTATTAATCAAGTGCAAATTGACCGATCGAAAGAGACACGCCTGAACCTCGTCACAAGAGGAAATCAAGAAGTGACAGCCACAGAAGTGTTTACGCTGAAGATTTTGGCGACAGAAGGAGCGAAGGCGTCAACGGAACTCCATAAGAGAGTCGGTAGGTCTCGAGAACATTTTGCGAGATTGATGAAAAGACTCTACGAACGAGGTTATGTGGATCGAGACACTTCCAAGATTCCATTCACTTACAGAATCAACGAGAATATCGCGAGGAAGGTCTTAGAAACCGCAAACGAAACTATGAAGCACTCCGCCTAGTCTTTGCACCCACCCCTGCATTTCCATTGAAACAAATATCTCTCTCGACGAACTCCCCCATTCGAACGTGTAGTTTTCACTCTAGTTTAGTATAGCGAACATCTTACATTCCAACATCATAAACTTACCACAGACTTTTCATCTAGAAACAACAACACATCCCAAATCCTCATACTTTACTTCCAGTGGAAATGGTGGGGTGGGGGCGCACCCTCTGTCGATATTCTAATACACCTTTAGTTTTTTGCTGTGTTTAATCTCTTTTCGTGTACAACAACCCTTATAGCAGCAGAACGCCGACTCGGCGTTTCTAACACGGAGGGTCGTAGTGTCAACCATAGAGACATTGAGTGGAGTATTCGATAATTTTCTAAACGGAAAAAAGATCTTTCTCAACAGAGACGTGCTTAGAAACGACTACGTACCCGACGTACTTCCACATAGACATAATCACATTACTAAATTGGGAGGCATACTAGCACCTGCGCTTGGAGCCTCAAAAGTCTCAAACCTCTTTGTCTACGGGAAAACGGGAACGGGAAAAACAGCCGTCACAAGACTTGTGCTCAGCAGGTTACAGGGAAAGGCAAGCGAGATCGGAGCGCCTGTTCACACCTGTTACATGAATTGTCGTCTCACTGGAACAAACTACCGGGTTCTTGCGGACCTGTGCAGATCGCTGGGAATAACCGTTCCCTTCACAGGTCTTGCGGTCGCGGAAGTCTTGAATCGTTTACGAGAGGTGCTGAACCGTAAACGTCAGATGCTGATCGTTGCCCTCGACGAGATCGATGCCCTCGTCAAAGGTCGAGAAGAAGACAATCTACTGTACGAACTCACGAGGATAAACGAGGGGTTGAAGGGCAGCTGGGTCGGACTGGTCGGCATATCAAACGACCTACACTTCAAGGAATTTCTTGATCCCCGCATTCTAAGCTGTCTAAGCGAGGAGGAGGTAGTCTTCAAACCCTATATGGCCGATGAGCTATACGACATTCTACTTAATAGGGCTAGGTCAGCTTTTGTGCAAGATGCTCTCAGCGACTCATCGCTTCGTCTTTGCGCAGCGTTGGCTGCAAGAGAGCATGGAGATGCGAGGAGAGCACTTGATCTTCTGAGAGTTGCGGGAGAACTCGCTGAGAGGGTAGGGGCCCTCACGGTTGCGGAAGATCATGTAAAGTCAGCTGAACGGAAGATAGAATACGACCGTGTCTCCGAGACTCTGAACTCTCTGCCTCTCCATCCGAAGATAGTTACGATAGGAACACATCTTCTCGAAAACCATTTTCCGGAGGGCGCCATAACAGGAGACCTTTACGGTCTGTACAGAGAGTTGTGCAGCAAGGCCGATATCGAACCTCTTACGCAGAGAAGAGTGAGCGGCCTCGTAAACGAATTGGACATAATGGGCGTTGTGAACGCGCGTGTTGTAAACTTTGGCCGGTACGGAAGGACTAAGAAAATCCGACTAGCAGTAGAAGGAAGAACTATTGTCGAAACCTTCTCCCAGGATGGGTCAGTCAGCCACCTCTTATCGCACACCCCAATCTCGATCCGTAGCAAGATCCCACGGTAGATATGTCGGTGTCGACGACGGAAGCTTCAACTTTCAACGACCAAGTAACTATAACAGAGACAAGGTACTCCTTGCAGTAGTTCTGTTTCAAGGAACAAGAATAATTGCACTTCGGCTGGGAAAGATAACTATAGATGGCCTTGACGCTACAGCAACGTTGATTCGGCTTCTAAAGGGATTCAGTTTTGACGCCATCTTTCTCAGTGGGGTTTCCTTTGCTGGTTTCAACCTCATAGAGCCTTTCAGAGTATGCATGGCATACAGGAAACCAGTGATCATAATTTCAGGAAGGCGACCCAACAACCGCTCCGTTAGAAGAGCCCTCAGGCTTCACTTTGAGGACTGGAAAGCTCGGTGGGCGACCATAAGAAAGCTTGGACCAATCTATAGTGTAAGAAGCTGCGCTGCAGAGCCCCCCCTCTTTTTTGAGGTTGTTGGAACATCCGCCGACAGGGCCAGAAGATTGATCAAAGAGTCAGCCAAGTTGAGCAGACTTCCCGAACCCATCAGGGTCGTGGGCCTAGTTGCGAAGGGTCTCAGCGCATGAGAGGATGAACATCCCAAGGGTAAGGTAGCCCACATGAGTATCATCCTCGCCATGAAATATGCTTAAAAATAGAACTCAACAAGTAATAGTCAATTGGTGATTACATGCCTTATTGCCATCAATGTAGAAAGGACTTCAAGGTGGTCCCTGCATGCCCGCAATGTGGTCTCCCACTTGTTTCTAGGGCAACAGCTGGCTTGGTCGTCTCAGTTATCGCTGGAGCAATAGTGTTGATTACTGCGCTTCTTGTGTTACTCTTCTACCCAACATTTCTCAGCATCCTGGCCGCGCTCGGGCTAGGACTCCTCCTTTCCATAGCGCTCGTATACGGTCTCGTAATAGTGATGGTCGGCTTTGTATCGGGCATTCTGATGATGGTTGGTGGAGCTCTCATATATCTCCCGGGAAAAGAGAGGGCAGGGGCGGCACTTGTACTACTGTTCTCAATAGTGAGTCTAGTAGTGTTAGGCGGACTTATTGTTGGAATAACTCTGGGAATTGTCGGTGCGGGTCTAGGGTTCGCAAAGAAGTAGCTAAGCCTCAGATAGGAAATTGATAGTAGCCACTTGAAGTGTCTGAAGATCCACAATAGGAAGAATGCCTGGAGTCGGCTCAAGTCCGAGCTTTCTCTGGTAATCGGTCTGGGCCTGCCACGCTCCTGAGTTAACAATGAGTGTTCCCCGATAACTTCTTCGCCCCAAGACATGTACATGCCCGGAATGGAAGATGTCTGGGGGCTTCTGCACGACTAGGTGATCTTCTTCTTCGGGGGCAATCGACGCCGCCATTCCATAAGCAGGAACCAGATGCCTGCATTTCAGCAGGTATTCCATGGCTTTGTCTGGGGAGTGGAGTTCCATATCTGGGATTGAAGCCATCACATCGTTCAGGCTTGTTCCATGATAGAGTAGGAAATCGACTCCATGCAATCTAACCTCAGAGGGATTGCCCAGCGAGACGATCTTTCTGCTGTCATAGAGCGGTTTCGCATATTCTGAGGGGATCGCTGGTTGTGGCAGCGACTGTCTTGTTGCATCATGGTTACCAGGGATTAGTATCACCTCTATGTGCTCGGGGATCTGCTGTATGAATTGGGCGACCAATTGGTATTGTTGATAGATGTTGGGAATGGCTAGTTCTTCTTCTTGTCGGGGGTAGATTCCCACTCCATCCACAATATCGCCTGCAATAATCGCATATTTCGTTCTTCCAGCGAGTTCTATCTGTTGTCCCGAGCCCACCTTTCCGTTCATCCAGAGTATCATTTTTCTGAAGGCCGATTCGAGGAAGGTTTTGCTTCCAAAATGTATGTCTGAGATCAAAGCAACGTTGACAGGTTCCGAAGCTTTCGTAGGTTTTCTGTCTGGGATGTCTGGAAGGTAGATGCCCTTAGCGACTAATAGTTCGTTCCTTGCCCTGACGGCTTCGATGCAGAGAACTTGGTCAAGCGAAAGTCTCTGAGCGATCTCATACAAGCTCCTATCAACTTCGCCCAGAACCAGAACTGTAGCCGTGTTTTCAAGGTCGTCAACGTCTAGGAAAATCTTTCCGCCTCTTTCTCGCTTACCCATGATCATCGCAATGAACTTCACCTTCTCGTTTGACGGTGCATCGAGTGCATAAGCTATGGACCGGGCGCCTCTCACATCGGATCTCTCGTGTAATATCATCGACATTTTTTCAAATCGGTCTCTGAAATATTTCACAAAAGAGTCGAGACTTCCTCGAGACGTGATGTTTTTGGTGGCGTCCGCCACAACTTCGATCTGTGATACAATATCGCGGGCAGGAACTTTTGGAGTTCCCACGCTTGGGGTAACCACGGGCTCCATTGTTTTCAAGATTTGCGTCGCAAAGAAGTCTTCCGTTATTACAAGTGGTCTTGGCGAGGTTTGGTTTGCTTTTTGTATCGCCCCACGAATCGACCTGCCGAGCTCTTCTTCATTCATCCTGCTAACAAGTTCGAAAGCATCCTTGCTAAGTTGGAATCCTTCAGAAGCAAGGGCCTCTATTGCGTGACGCAGATTTTGCGAAAGATCAGGCATTGGTCATATCCTCAAATCAGAAGCATCTATCACTGGCAACTGGAGTCTGAAACCATAGTTATGGCACCAAGGTGAGTCAATGTGTGTGGCGCGGCGGGCCGGATTCGAACCGGCGTAGACCGTGAGGCCTACCGGCTCTATAGTCGCTTTCGCGGATCTCGAGGCCGGCGCATTAGACCGCTCTGCCACCGCCGCTTGAATCTTGGCCCTAAGGTCTGATTAGCAGTGGCTACTACGCTTAGTTTAAACATTCTTTTGTTACTTCATTGTCGAAACATTGTTCTACAGGGCGTGAATCTTTCAAATTGAAGAAGGGTTCAAAGAAGTTGACAAGAGCTGTGCTGATCATCATGATTGTGATTGGTTTGAGCGTGGTCCTTCCTGGCTACATAACGATGCAGCGGAAAGAACTGGTTGAACCAGTGGGGTCGCTTTGGTTGGAAGAAGATTCAATTCTTGATCCGAACTCGATACGTTTGGCTTGGGGGGTTCGTGCGCCACCCGGAAAAAATACTGATGGTTGGATCTTCGAGATTCTCTTGGAGGCTAATGACACTATTTGGCTTCGCTCGATGTGGTACGAAACAAATCAAGTCTTCTATGAATCGCATGGAAGCGCCTTGAAGACGACCGTTGTAATTAACGTGGATGAAAAGACTTCGAGAATGGAATGGGTGTGGTATCTAGAGAATCCATCATCAAGCACAATCATGTTACATATAATGCGCGTTAGCTATTCTGGATTCCGGCAACCTCTCCGTACAACAGGAGTCATAACAATAGCGATCGGTGTGACAGTTTGTTTGGTTGCGTCTTCCCGACTTGTTCAAACTAGGAGTGCCCATAATCAGATTACGAAAGACCGAACGAGTACAAGCTTCCCTGAGAATCTGCGTTCCTAGGTCGAACAGGTTCTGCATCCACCATTGTATTCAGAATTTAATGGCCGAATCACGTTCCCACCAACACCTGCTTTGTTGACCATGCTGATGTTAAGAACCTGTTCTTCACGGCTTCCGTCCCGGTAAACTGTTATGCCTTTGCAACCGATCTTGTAGGCTAGCATGAAGACTTCTTCAACGTCTTTTGGAGTTGCATCGTGCGGAAAGTTAACTGTCTTTGAGACTGCGTTGTCAGTGTGTTTCTGGAATGCTGCCTGAATTCTGACGTGCCACTCCGGCGAGATATCATGCGAGGTTACAAAGACGCGTCGAATATCTGCTGGGATTCCTGCTAGGTCTTGGATCGAACCTCTTTCAGCGATTTTTCTCATTAATTCTTCACTGTGAAAACCTCTCTTGTACGCCACGGATTCGAAAATTGTATTCACTTCAAGGAGTTCAGTGCTGTCCATTACGTTACGGATGTAGGATATGGCGAATATCGGTTCGATTCCACTTGAACAGTTGGCGATTATGCTGAGGGTGCCAGTGGGGGCAATTGTCGTGGTTGTAGCATTCCTTAGTCTTTGGCCTCCTCCTGCAGCATAGACGCTTCGTTCGTAGTTCAAGAAGGTTCCACGTTTCTTTGCCAAATTCTCGCTGGCTTTTTTGGATTCGAGTTGAATGAATTCCATAACCTCTTCTGCGATCTTGAGTGCATCATCCGAATTGTATGGAATGCCCAGTTGGACTAGCATATCTGCAAAACCCATGACGCCAAGGCCGATCTTCCTATTTGCCTTTGTAATCTCGTCGATTTGTCTAAGTGGATAGCGGTTCATGTCGATAACATTGTCGAGGAAGTGAACAGTGGTTCTGAGGGTTTTGGCAAGTGTTTCATAGTCAATCTTTTCATCTTTCACCATCCTTGCAAGGTTGATCGAGCCGAGGTTACATGACTCGTACGGGAGGAGTGGCTGCTCGCCGCATGGATTTGTGCTCTCGATCTGGCCTACGTCAGGTGTGGGGTTGTCCTTGTTCATCCTGTCGATGAAGATCATGCCCGGCTCACCATTCTTCCAAGCCTGGTGAACTATCAGGCTGAACACTCGTCTAGCCTTCAGTTTTGTGGCGGCTTCACCGGTTCTAGGGTTTGTCAGCTCATACTCGTCGTCGTTTTCAACGGCTGCCATGAATTTGTCTGTTGCCGCCACTGAGATGTTGAAGTTGTTGAGTCTGTCATTATCTTCCTTTGCGAAGATGAACTCGATTATGTCGGGATGGTCAACTCTGAGGATGCCCATGTTCGCGCCTCTTCTAGTTCCACCCTGTTTCACAGTCTCTGTGGCTGCGTCAAAGACCGCCATGAAGGAAACTGGGCCGCTCGCAACTCCCTTCGTCGAGAACACTACATCATTCTTCGGTCTTATCTTGGAGAATGAGAAGCCTGTGCCTCCGCCGCTCTTGTGGATTAGGGCGGTGTTCTTGATGGCTTCAAAGATGCTTTCCATCGAGTCCTCTACCGGGAGGACGAAGCACGCTGAGAGTTGTTGAAGTTCTCGACCTGCGTTCATAAGGGTTGGTGAGTTCGGCAGAAATTCAAGGTTCGTCATGAGTCTGTAGAATTCTTCTTCTGTCATTTTCATATCGGCGTTCGGATCGTATAGCGCGTCGGCGCTTGCAATATTCTGGGCTACTCGGCGAAACATAGCTGTCGGAGTTTCGATTGGTCGACCAGATTCGTCTTTTCTAAGATATCTGCGTTCCAAGACGTTTATCGCGTTTGGTGATAGTCTACCATCAAGATCGGAGTCCAGAAGCATCGACTTAGTTTCACGAATCGTCTTGCGTTGTTGGCGGTAGAGAATATACGCCTTCGCCATTCTAGCGTGTCCGGCCTCGATCAGTACGTCTTCGACAACGTCTTGAACATCTTCAACCGTTGGAATAGATTTTTCATCATATTCAGTGTTGAGGATTTGGATCACTCTCCGGGACAACGTTTCCGCGATAAGTCTGTCCTGCTGTCCCACTGCTTGGGCAGCTTTCAAAATTGCGTTTGTTATCTTCTGGCTGTCAAACGTGACTATTCTACCGTCTCTCTTGCGAATCTGAGAAATCCTAGCCTTCAGTGTCTCAACTGCTTCTACCTTAATGGACTCACGTGAGCGATCTACTTTTGCATCCAATGACAATGATCTCCACAGAAATGTGGCAATAGGTGTCTATTGCCGTACGTCAACTACAGGCCATCAGGAGTTTAATGATTCTTAACTGTTTTGTATAAACTTCTGTACTGATCACTACTTGAAATTGTACTTCACAAAGAAAATCTCTGCAAGGGTCAGACACATCTTCGCCGAGGTTCATGTAGACTACATCATCTGAATAATCGGACTTGCTCTATTAGTCTAGATCTTCAAGAAGAACACACATTGGTAGTCGAAAATCTCCCAAAGAGGAATGTATCGGAATCCGAGAACAATTTGAAGATGATGATTATTCAAGACAACTGCGGAATATCCGTTCTCCATGTCAGAGTTTCATTGGAAGGTTGCAGATGATTTCAGAATTCTTAATGGCGCACAACCTAGAGGTCTCGCGCTGCAGCTTGGCGCTTTGAGGAGACTTGTCGAAGCTGGAGTGAGTTGCCATCCAGCAGTAATGGCATCTTTCTCCTCGTATGGGTTATTGAAGCGTTACGAAAGAGAATACAACGGACAGCTGTAAACTAGGAGAAATGATAGAAATTGAGGAGACAATCACGTACCCGCAGGTTGCTGAGAGAATGGAACGTTATGGACTAAAGCCTTACGTTTTACACTTGCCAAGCGATGTTCCAGATCGAATGATCTGATTGAGGATATTTTAGAGGATCTCTTTCTTGAAAGCCTCAAGAGTCGTTTTTCGGCAGTCAGGGCATATTCGCAGATGATACCTCTCATTTGGTAGATACTGGTTACACCATTCACACTTCTTCAGTTGCCCTATCCTTTCGCCTTTGCTCCTGCCCTTCGGTTTCTTTATCATAACTGTCACCGGGCCGATCCTCTTGTCTAAGCTAAGCTCTGCTAGAACCGGCCTAGCATGTATATCGTCGCGACCTGCTTTAAAAAGTTAACAAGATTTATATGTTAGCTCGATATACAAGATAACAAAGCTAGTTTAGTATATCATGTTTTACAATCTAGCAAAACGAGCATGATCAACATGGCCTCAAACACGGTCTTGATTAGAGGGTTAGATCGAGACCTGTACAATAAGGTTGTGGCTAGGTCGAAGGAGCAAGGCAAGAACGTTGCCCACTTGATGAACGAGGCAATGCAGGAGTACGTTAAGCGGCTTGACGGAGAGAAGCATGAGGCTTCAAATGAAAAGAAGATTGCAATCTCTGGTTCGGTGGCAATCTCTAAGGCGGATCTTGTAGGGATCCATGGCGAAGTTGGGAAGTTCATTTTGGAAAACAGCGGAGACCTGACTCTTGAGGACGACATTGATCGCGAGGCACTGCAATGTCTCTCCGGAATTCGAAACACTGGCAGACTCAAAGTACCGAGGGACATACACCATCTGACATTACTCAAAGCAGGGCATATTCACGGAGAGATCGAGAAATACTAAAGAACTGGAAGAACTGATCGGTTCCGTTGGAATGCACAGTTCTATCCTTTCTCGAGTCCTCCAACGGCGAAGATTGAGTCGAGTCGACGTCTTGGAACGCCGCCTCTGAACATCTCTGCGACTTTTCCGACCGACGAGAATCCTGACTCTGTTAGTACTTGGTCAGCTCGGCGATTCTCCTCAGGAACTGTAACTTCAACGGTCTTTCCCTTCATCTTGTTCAATGTGGCTTCCAGAAGCGCTTCTGCGAACTGATAAGTCTCATGATTGCAGACCCATGGACCAATCTCATATCCAGATTGAGAACCTTTAGCAAAAATATAACCCGAGACTCTGCCATGATGTTCCACAACAAAGCAGAGGTCAGGATAATCACGGTAAAGTAGTTCTAGTAGTCGCGTTCTGTCAGCCCCAAATCGATCTCTATCAAATTTTGCCACTTCGTTCAAGCAATTGAGTCTGAGTCGTTTTGCTACGCTGCATCCAGCTTCTGCTTTCCCAACATATCTCACAAACAATGCGTTCTCCAAGAAACCAAACTTCTCGTAGAGTGAACGAATACTCAGATACGAGTGAAGTCCGATTTTACTGATTTTCTTCGCTTCAATGTATGAAATTGCGCGATCAATAAGCTGACCTCCTACGCCTTGACCTCTCACTGACTTTGCAACTATGACGTTACCAATCCAGGCGACACGATCGTAGGTTGTGGTCGTTATCAGTCCAATTCTTTCTCTTCCGTCGGCGGCAACGAAACAGCCACGAGGATCAAGTCTAAGTAATCTGAGAAAGTCTTTACGCGTGAACTCCCACTTCTCAGTGTCTGTAAGTTCAACCGCGAACGGTATGTCGGTAGGTTCCATCACTCTTACCGCAACCATAATCATCCCCAACTTTGCCCACAATCATTCGACAGGTTATTAAGATCGTCCGAGACTTGACCAAATGCCCAAGGCAGATCTGAGTAGAATAGATCGCAACCATCTCTCCTGAGATGTGAGGTTTACTATATTGTATGTTGAGACAAAGATCGATACGATGGAGGATTTGGAGAGACATATTGGGGCGCTTGACGAGGACGAAGGCATAAGAACAGTTGGAAACTTCAAAAGCCCAGTTCCAGATGGTTACATCTTCATAACCAAGTCGAACGATCGATATTGTTTAAATGTCTGCGAAAGAGTTTGGGATGCCGAAACATCCAGTTACAAAGTTGGCGGAAACGACAAATACTTCTATTTCGACACATTTGAAAAAGTTTGGACGATGATCAAATCCATAATTCGTCTACCCTTGGAAGCTTGGTTGTACTAGTCATATCTAGAAAGGCCTGAAACCAACATTGATTCTAGAACTTCCTGCGGTCAACCAAAGCCCATGTAGCTCGTATATTGAGCCAAAGTATGTTAGCTCCTGACACCGCCCCATTTAGAACCAGAATATCGCGTCAGCGCGTTGGAGGCTTGGAAAAAGATGGTAAAGCTACTTCTCCAGTAACTTTCCGAAGGTGTCATAATGTTCCTCTTCCGCTTCAAGAATCTCTTCGTACATTAGTCTCGTGACAGGATCATTTAGGTCTGAAGCCAGTTTGATGTATGCCTTGTAGAGTTCTATCGCTTCCTCTTCGGCTTTCAGGTCGTCAGAAAGCACCTTCGTCAGGTCTCCCCAACCATGATTGGATCAGGCTTCGTACTTGGAACACTCACCTAAGTAGTTGAGCCTCTCAGCAAACTTCTCGGCATGCTTCATCTCCTCAACTGCAATCTTCTGGAAGATATCAGCAACTGCCGCACTTCCAATTCCAACAGCCATCACGTGCTGCCACATGTATTGAATAGAGACTTGCAGTTCGCGAGCAATCGACTTGTTCAATGCGTCGAGAAGCTTCTCTTTAGTCAAACAATCACCTCCATTCTGACTTCAATCGTCAAGTCCTTCGATGACAAGATCCGCAGACAATTGCTTGATCTTATGCTCTTCATCGGGTTAGAAGGGCTTCCCTTAACGGTCACTCGTTATGATGATTGTTGTTCTATTTCGTAGACGGAGTGTTTCAATACATAGTATCTTTAGCCGCTTCTTCATGGAAGTAGGACTGATGAAAAATGTCAAGAAATAGAATGTTGGCGATGTCCCTTCTTGTGGCTGTCCTTCTGGTGGCATCGTTCTTTGTTGGGGCCTTCTATACATTCTTCGGAGGAATTGAAAGGTATGGTCGCATTGAATTTGTCCAGCTTCCATCAAGAACAATCAGTGGACCTACGACTGACGAGTTGCCAAAGACTGTCGAATACAACCAAGTTCCAGTCACAGTTCCGGAGAGAATGGTCATCTATAATGGATACATCTCACTTGAGACAGACGATATTCAAGGGAACATAGCTAAAATCAGATCTTTGGCTGAGAGCTACGACGGTTACGTTGCTGGTTCATCTCATTCAGAGAACTACGCTGAGATTATGATCCGAGTTCCTAAGGATGAATTTCAGAGAGCAATCAAAGAGATCGAAACGTTTGGCAAAGTGCTGGAGGAGCGCACATCAAGTGACGACGTTACGGAACAATATGTGGATCTCAAGGCCAGGCTTGAGAACTCGCTTAGACAGGAGAAGAGGCTCAGTGAGATCCTTCAGATGGCAAAGACCGTGGATGAGGTACTCAATGTTGAAAGAGAACTGGAAAGAGTAAGAGGAGAGATCGAAAGTCTACAGGGGGAGATAAACTACCTCGAACGAAATGTTGCGATGACTATTATCACTATCTACCTGTCAGAGCCGCCACCCCCATTCACACCGCCAGGCATGGATTGGAAAGAGACTTTTGAAACTGCCCTCAGAGGACTATTTGCAGTCTTTCGTGGACTGATAATCATTCTAGTGTCACTACTTCCACTACTTGTAATCGGCGTCCCGATGTATTACGTGTATAGAAAAAGGAAGAGCAAAAAACAATCTGCTATGTAAAGACTAGTGTACTCTCCTCTTTTCTTGCAATCACAGTCTCTGAAATGCTCCATTCTTCTTCAGCAAGCTCGTGGCCAATGGTTAGTGGACTATAATATCGATTCTGGACAATAGATTTCTAAACCGGTAAATCATAATATGAAACTCGATGGACGGTTTACATGACCGTTTCTGGACCAGATCTGATATTCATCGGTCATACTTCGCGAGATTTGGTTAGGAATCCATGGGGAGAACGGATCCAGATCGGTGGCGCCGCGCTTTATGCAGCCATAGCTGCGAGATCGCTTTCACAAAGCGTTCGAATAGTATCAGCCGTTGGCAGAGACTTCACGCAGATGGATTTCTTAAGGTCGAACTTTCCAGGGTCCGCCATCAAAAGAGTGAATGCACCTTCAACATTCTTCGAGATAAACTATGACAAGAATTTCTCGGCTGACTACAAGACAGTTCGCTTGGGAGCTGGAGCCGCAATAAAGGTCACAGATTTGCCGAAGCATTGGATTCGTGAGGATGCTTTCATTCATCTCGCGCCAATGAATCCTAGCAAAGTGGAAAAGTTCGTGGAAGTCATCCGAAAGCAATCTTCAAAAACATGGATATCAGCTCACACCAGTCCCGACTACCTCACGACCGCCAATAATAAGCGAATTCTTAAAAGAATCGCGGAAAGCGTGGACCTCTTTGTCACAAATGATCATGAGGCACTCAAACTCTCTGGAGCCACTGAGTTAACATCAGCTATGCGAACACTGAAGTCAAAAAGACTTGCCATAACGCTGGGACAGTGGGGCGCTATCATAGTTGACGGTACTGGCGTACAAATGATCCCGGCTCTAAACACGTTAATAGAGAATCCAAAGGACACCACCGGAGCAGGCGATACATGGTGTGGTGCACTATTGTCTTCCTACTCCCTAACTAGGGAATGGACCCGGTCCGTGGTGACCGCATGCATAATTTCTGCTCTCAAATGCATGGGATGGAACATAGAACGAGTAAAAGATCTTAGATTCAACGGTCCGGAAGAAGTGGTCGAGTATATCCTAAGACTCAAGAACGGATCGATCCAACTTAGCCTGAAGGACTTCACAAAATAGGCGATCCTTCGTATTCTGGAAACGGGCTTCAGTCATTATCAGTTTTCACACTATTCGGTTATACGTTTCTCTGAGCATGGGAACCGTCTCATAAGTTGCCAATGTGGACGGATCTATCCACATGTACTCTCTATGTTCCCAATCAATCCTGATTGTATCTGATTTAGACTCGAATAGGAAGGGGTGAACGATCCATAGGATATTCTTCTTCTTGTCAAGGACACGTAACGGTTCGCCCTTTTGTATCAGTTGAATGTCATCTGTGCCAAGTCCAACTTCCTCCTTGATTTCCTTGAGAGCTCTTTCAAAGGGGTAGTCACCTTTTTCGAGGTAGCCGCTGACTCCAGCCCATCTCCTCTGATATGTACCAACCTTGTCGCTTCTTCGCAGAATGAGTATCTTTCCACTTTTTCGCAAGAACGATGTTACAACCTCGCGTTCTTCAATCATCTATAATTGCAGCCTCAATCTCGTGAAATCATTTTCAAGCGAATCTCTTGCTAATTAGTTGAGGCTAAGTTAACTATCTTACGCATAGCCCGCAATGTCCTTTATGATAGATTCGAGACTTATCGTTGTTACTGCGAGATCTGCGAGAAGATTCTTGTTCTCTCTAGAATCTTCATAGAACCGAGAAGCATGAGAGGCTTTTCACGATAGATGTTCAATCTGCAATTTGAGTCTTAGGACTAAATTTGCGTTGCATACGCATTAAGATACCAAGTCAGAATATTTTCCAGTTGCACCTACAGTGGAGAAATTCTTTCTCGATGAACTTACCTGCAAAAACTCAAAATCCATAATCTCTTCCCTTTCTGAAGAAAATGAGCCACTCGAAAGAAAGATACAGCCGTTGTCTAGGGACTTTGAAAGACTTCAATGGACACAACGGCTTCAGAAAACTTGTACAATTACCAGATCCGCTCGCAACAGAGAATATGGGAGATGAGTGGATTCCCGAAAGTCTTGAGACAACTATATTGGAAAAGGCCAAAATCTGTAGGCTACGAGTACAACAGTAACTGCATCAACCGCTAATATGCCTCTTCTCAAGGTCTCCCAAGCGAATTTGGCCTCAGGATCGACGTAGGAGCGGTCTTTTCCGTAGCTCTTCCCTCTCTCATACAGCATGATTCCTTGCATACTACAGGCGCAGACCAACAAGAAAACGACTACCATGACGGGTGACAGAATCTGCTCTTGAAGGTAGTATCCTCCCAAGAAGACGAGCCCCCAGCTTATGCCGAGAATCTTCGCATTGTGAAAGATGCCGCCGAACAGCTCCAGGTCGTACGCAATTATGAAGAAGGATTCAGCGATCACGAAGAAGATAAAATTGTAATTCACTTGTATGACGAAGTATAGTCCAATCATTACAAAAGTCGAAAGGGCAATTACAGCAGCGAGCCACAAGCGAATCGCGGGCATCTTTGTGTGCCATGGTCGATTAAGAACTTCGTCAAAATGGTTCGCGGCTACGCTACCTCCTAGGAATATCTGCATCAAGAACAATGCGAGTCGATCTGGATAGATCTCTTGTGCAAGTAGAGATCCTAAGACCGCCAATGACAGAAGAACCGATGTGGTTGAAGGATGGAAGAGTGTCAGATGTTCTCGCCACGTCATCGGTTTAACCTCTTCAATGCATGTGGATCAGTAGTTGAACCTAATCCGCTGATTAAGATGGAGACGTTTGCCTTATGATTACCACTTGCTTTTAAGCCAAGCACATACTTCGACTTATTGAAAGACTGGTTGGTTCCTACATAAGTGGAGCGTTAACGGAGACAATGGCCTAGAAATGAAAGTGAATGGTAGGGTTGTCTCAGGTAGTGGCAGTGGGCACTTATTCACAGAATTGGAGTGGGCCAAGAGACAGTTCATTCAACTGCTTGGTTTTGAACCATTTCTAGGAACATTGAACATTATGCTGGAAGGAACGACAAATCAAGACATTCTTGAGTTGGGACAATGTAGAATTCTAACAATCTACCCACCCGACAACAGTTATTCTAGTGGAATTATCTTGCGGGTGATAATTGGTGACGCAATAAGAGGCGCGATTGTCATTCCACAAGTTCGCAACTATGAACCACACCTTCTAGAGATCGTCGCTCCAATCAATCTCAGAGAGAAGTTGAGACTTAAAGACGGTGACATGGTAACTCTTGACATCTAAGGGTTGCTGCAAACAGAGAAATATTCCTATTACGACTCTTCGCGCACTCTAGCTTATGTATCTTTGATTCGTCCCTTCGAAGTTCTTCACTATTTCTGCAACTCGTTTGGGAGCTTCGATTACACCCACAGGCACATCCTTAAGGAGCGCCCATGGTCCAACCTCTCCAAGACGAGTTGCTATATGATCTTCACCAAAGGATTTCAACGATATTCGATAGACTAATGGTCTCACATCCGACTCGGGAAGGAAGCCCAGCGCGTGAAGGTATTCGTGAAGCAGAATTGTGTAGATAAAAGCGTTAACAACTCGCTTTGAACTCGCGGTTGTCTGAACAATCTGGAGGAAGAGCCGATTCATTACTATGGTATTGCTTCCGACTGCATGATAAGCACCAACTTGAAGAGGTAGGTCATCAAGAATAAGCATCAAACCCACGCGATAACCACCAATTGCATGCTTCACAGTATCCTTCACTACATCGTAAACGTCACTGAAGTCCTTGGCATGGTCCAAACGCGATCTATAGGAGGCAACAATTGATTCCTCAGCATTCTTCCTGTGAGCATTCTGTGCCATGATCAAATCCCTCCAGAGGTTACATCTACCTAGCTATTATTTGAGAGTCTAAGTTCTCAGAATATCTTTATGAAATACTCTGTTATGTGAAGATGACGTGACCCGATGATTGATACATCACTAGGCGGGGGTCGCCGAGCCAGGTCAAAGGCGCAGTAGCCAAGGTGCTGCGATAGCTTCAGGAGCCTGTCGGGTAGCCGTTCGTGGGTTCGAATCCCACCCCCCGCACCATTTCTTTTCGAATATTTTTCTTGCAGACATTCGCACACCCCACACAGTCATTTTGTGTGTACAAACTACGGTAGGAGAATTCACTGTCTGAGGCAGGCTTGTCTAGGAGAATTACATGATTGATTGTTCTCTTCATGATTATCTTGCACATCAAATAAGGCTCGGATTGTTGTGAATTGGGAAACAGTAGTGAAGAAAGATGGATGATCATGCACCAGACGAGTCGAGGACGTTGATACCGCTGCGGCATAAGATGT
>CAYXJU010000003.1:0-45822 GCA_964464765.1 uncultured Candidatus Bathyarchaeia archaeon
CTGCCCACCCGTTCCGCACCGGAACCCCAACGGCGGCCAAATCTCACCAATAATTCTTCACCTTACCGTCGAAGTCTAAAAGATCTGCCTAATCTTAAACGCACGAAAATCGTTGACAATACCACACCTGCCGAGAGTATCACTACCACTACGAAACTGGCTGACACAATCATCATCAGCAACTCATGTCGAACAATTTCAGCCAGAAACATAGCACACGTCACCGCAACCAACATAATACCACACGTTTTCAGATGCCTAGCGACGATCAGCGAACCTCTCTTTCTTGCCACATAGTAAGACACCAAAGAAAGTGGAGGGCCCAGATACATCGTACCGATCAAAGCACTAGCCGAAAATCCACTAACCACCACACCTACTTCAGGGTTGAAACTGAACATCGAGTGAATGGAAGAAGCAAGTTTCAGAATGCCGATCAGAGGGTAAATGAAGACCCGAGTCAAAGCCCTCCATAGTGATGATTGAGATATGAAGTGCGCTACACTCGGACTGAACGAATAGTACCAAATGTTGAAAACTTTCAGGAACTCTGAGCCAGCGTAACTCCTCATCACAACCTGGTCGCGAAAAACCCTGAGAAACTGCACCGGTGCAGAAAGTTCAGAGCCATAAGCGGCTGTCGCGATGATGCATCTGGCTACAATCCTCAAATGGAACTGTCCTGAATCTTGAGCACCATTCGAAAGCATCGCGGTTACTGTCAACGTAAAATCCCCGGTCGGCGCTGTTAGAGATACCACTGCAATCATGGCAGAAGTCACGGTTCCCTCTGAGATATTCACCGGATTAGGCTCGAATGTTATATCCACACCTGAGGGTTGACCGGAGCTGCTTAAAGTGCAGGTGAGTGGTTCAGTTCCAGCGTAAGCGACCAGATTGAGCGTTACAGTCGCTATTTGCGTCCGAGCAGATGCCTGCGTTATCGTGGCCTCTTGGGGAGATAGTTCCATGGACACAGCAACGATAGACTGCGACTGTACCGGAACCGATGGAGACAACCAAAGAAAAAGAATCATTGAGGATGCTAGCAGAATACCAAACGCGTTTCGCGATCTCAAGATATTTCTCATCTAAACACCTGAACAATCAAATTCTTATTCTCTATTTCTTAGCCATCTTCGCAATAGCAAAGAAGATTGCGAGGATTAGAAGCACTACCACACCCAACAAGGCGTAAACAAAAGTCGTCGAGCCTGAAAAGGACGGTGAACCTAGAAACGAGGGCAGCACAATTGTCAGGATCATAGTCGAGGTTTGATACTGAGTTGCGAAGTTTGTAGTATATGCTGTTACGGTAAGGAGTTCTGTCTTGCTTGTAGTCGTAGGGGCTGTAAGTGTCTGATATTGAGTCGTGGTTTGAGAAGCAGTTGTCAACCTCGTGACCGTTGAATACTGCGTGGACGTAGTCAATATTGTTGATGTTCGATATCGTGTTACGGTTAGAGTAGTTGTCGCAGTTGTCGAAGAAGATGGAATAACCATATAATAGGTCGTGTACAGCGTCGTTGAACCATCCTGCAGAATGACCATCCTTTGACCCTCAGGAGGGCCCGCCGAACCTATCGAAAACTGCCAGAGGCCGACTCCAAGCTTTCCAGCGGTCAGAGTGTTGAACTGCCCATTCGGGAGGTAGATCAACAACTTTGTGTCGTTTATTCCCGTTGGTGTGCTGATTGTAATCACGACAACTTCACCAAACTGGTATGTGGATTTATTCGTGTAACATTGGCCACTTGCAGCGGCCACAACTATCATGCCATGATACAGAACACTTAGGATAATTGTGATGATACCCCACACCAATAATGCCTTGCTTTTCCTCACAGAACTTTCCTCACCTTTTTGGATTCGAATGTGAGTTTCGACGGTGCCGAGTGAATAATCAAGAGGTCAGAGCGTATTAAGCGCTGGTATGTCACATATGTTAATTACTGATGCGTCACGTGACCAGAAGTGTTGGCTTGACGAAGTGGAAAGCAAACACTTTCGTTTTCTTTCAATCGAAGAACCTCGCGTCGGCAGTATCTGACAGCTCTGCGGAAGTAGTTGGATAGCGTGTTGTCAATTGTAATAGAGAAGACGTAAGTTTCCCAAGAACGTACCACATGTTGGACGTGATGTATCTACATATGTGGAGGTGAGAAAGGTTGCCCATGTCTTGGTACTGCAATGAATATGTATGCTATCCATATTATGTAGGGTATCCGTACAATGTAAGCTATGGACACGGCGATCTACGTTATCACAAGCCGTTCCTGCGACACGGCCACTATGACATGGAGTATCACTATGATCAATATCCGTACTACTATTACTGGTGAACAATGTGGTGAATGTGGCCGACGGCTCCAGACTCTTCGCTTCTTAATTTTCCCCTTTTTGGAGTTGCTTCGCGATCGTGTGGAGGACTAACTTGAGCACTTGCGCATGAGATGCAGTTTTTGGATCTGGTAACTGGAGACGGTCAGGATTATTTGGTAACCCACTTGTCCGCGACTTTTCTGTACTTCTTCTTCACAGCGCTCCATGCAATCTGAGCTCTTTCCTCGTCCGTGTAGGATTTGCCGGTCCTAGGATTTGTCTTGCTTTTCAGAGAATCCATGACTTCCTCGAAAATGTGCTGTGCATGAGAAGGAAGATTCTTGGGTACAGGCATATTTCGAACTCACCGTGTCGATGAACGACTTGCAATTGAAGGTTCTGATGGACAACAGACATAGCAGAGTACTCCTCCCGCAATGGTTACGATTCCAGGTATCCAATTCAAGGTTACAAGCATTATTATGGCTGCCACAATCGCGATTATTCCACCAACCCTACTTCTTCCAGCTCTAACTTTTATGAAAGCGTATATGGCTATGATTCCTAAAATTATGGTGACTATGGCTCCTATGGTAAAGAAAGCCATGATCGCTCCCCATGCTTGCATTCCCCATCTGCTCCAAGCCGCAGACTCCATCATCTGTCGCATGGTCTGTCCCATGAAAAGCATTGACAACAAAGGAATGATGTTCAGAACAATCGCTAGAATCCCTCCAATTAATATCAAAGCTCCCCCAACCGCTCCCACGGTCAAATGATCCTTCCTTTCGATCGCAGTTGCACCACTCGCGGATGCGCCAGGAACAGGCGTATCACATTTTGGACAGACTCGGGCACCTTCAGGAAGTTTCTCTCCACATTTAGCACAATAAGTCATATTCTAATCCTCAACTCAGCTGCACAAATAACAGTAGATAAGTGTTGGTCAGTCACATGAGTTAATGACTCAAGGCTATACGTCACTTCGGCGTCACCAAAGCTGAAAGTACAGCAAGAGAGATGCAGGAGTTAATTAATGCCCACCTACAAATATGCCAACTTCTTGCAGACGAGTGACAGCAAAATTTTCGATAAACTCCATCATTCAGGGGCTTCTGTCCCCTACTCAGGAATCTATCGATGTGCCACCTGCGGCTTCGAAATCACATGTGAAGAAGGTCGGATTTTTCCCCCAGAAAAAAGCTGTGCCAAGCATCATGCTAAATGGAAATGTGCGCAAGGCGAGGTAAACTGGCAATTGGCTGCCTTCACAATCCATACCAACACCGAGTAAGGGGTCTACTATTCAATTCCCAGATGATTGTTCTAGCTCAAGTGTCGTATTAATGGTGTGCACACAAAAAAACAGTCAACCGCCAAACAGCCAGACCGCCAGAAGACCCCTACGCACCAACTTAGAACCTTACAAAAACAAAATGGATAATCCCATTACGACTGACGTTTCTGCTAGATAGTAGACCTATCGACGATTCTGCCACTAATGACTTATTAAGCAACTCTCCAGAGGAAACATGAGTTGAACAGCCAAGGAATCACCCAAGAAAAGCTGAAGAATAGTTGGGCAAATGGATCCATTTAATTAATTAGGTGGCTATTCCCAGCCCGCCATTCAAAAATCCATGTTTGGCAATAGATGAAGGGCATCGACTTGGGCTCCGACGAATATTTGATACATCAATTTCTACACAAAGGTCGAAGGATGCGAGCACGTGCACATATCCGACCGGAAGCGAAAAAACGTAGAGACAAGGTCAAGCGCCGTGTCCAGAATGCGATGCGCAAAAGCGTCTCAGGTTCGGATGCAAGAAGAATTCTGGATGTCGGGACTGGATTTGGTTCAAATGCTCGACTTCTGGCAGAGATTCTTGGAGGAAGAGGAAAGATCTGGTCGATCGATCCGTCTCTTGGAGTCTTGCGTGAAGTGGAACGAATTCTCAAAGCTGAGAGGATCCTGAAACATGTCAAATTGATTCAAGCCAAGGCTGAAGACCTGCCTTTTCGTGACGGCTTCTTCAGTCTTGTGACATCAGCCATGTTGGTGCATCATCTAGTTAACGTGCGACAAGGATTACGTGAAATGGTAAGAGTCCTTGCCAAAGGAGGAAGACTGGTTCTTGTCGACTGGAGGCCTGTCACTTCTGAAGTAGTTCCCCACCAGGCGCGTGATTTCGTAGCTCCGGAAAAAATCCTTCAGATCTTGACGCAGTCAGGCGTCTCGGTTAAGTTGCGAAAGTATCGCTACTGGTACTTAATTCAAGGAAAAAGATAGAAGAATGGAGTCAGCACTAGATCATTCGAGCACTCTTGACGCTCTTGAAAGATACTCTGCACCATTGGGGCCTAGGAGTACGGTATCTTCGATCTTGATTCCCCCGATGGATCCGATCGTTAGTAACGAGTGACCTATGGCCAATGTCCAATTCTCTCTCATTTTCAATTGCGTGTGTGTTGGATAATGACTTGGGTGAGGCCACTCTTCAAACTCCAGTCCGACGCCATGTATGGGTCCAGAAATCCAGTGAGACCCGTGTCCTTTCTCGGAAAATAGTTTTGAGAACATTTCAGTAACTTGCCCAACCTTCCATCCGGGGCGCATCGCGTTCAATACGGTTTCTTGAATCTCTGCGTACAACTTCACTAAGGTTTTCTGTTCATTGTTCGGAGATCCACATGTGACTGTTCGCGCCACATCGCAGCAGTACATGTCCACGGTTGGGTGAACGTCCAATACAATCACATCTGTAGGCTCTATCTTTCGACGCAGAGTACCTCCATGCAGATGCAATGAGTGAGGGCCGCTGTCAACGAACGTGCTTGAAGAGAACCGCATGGCACCAGCCTTTCGCATAGCGTATTCAGCCTCGGCTGCTACTTCAATCTCAGTTTTGCCAGGAGAGATGGCGGATGTGCCCGCCTCTATTCCTTTATCTGCCACTGATGCAGCTTTGCGCATTAAATTAACTTCCACAGGATCTTTTGCGTAGCGAAGCGGCATCAGTATCTCTTCATTCTCGATAACCGTCATACCTGGATTTGATTTCAGAAACTTGTACACAAGAAACCCAGGGTTGCTGTGAACACAGAAACCAACCTTTTGGTTACGTACGTTATGCTCGGTCACAATTGAAAAGAAGATCCGCATCAACTCTTGGGGGCTACGCCAACCTCGAACGTCCTGAATACCCGTAACCTTTCTAGCGCTTTCAATTTCTTCAGCGAAAACTATGACGGTTGGCTCCCCTTCTTTCGGAAGAAAGATTCGAGCTACGTTACGCATGTCACCTGTCAAATAGTAGTAGTTCTCTCTACTCGTGACTTGCAGCGCTGCGACTCCCTGCTCGACCATCAGTTCCTGAGCGCGCTTTCTTCGTTGTTGAAAAATGTTCACTTGATCACCGGATGCGATAGTCTTTTGAAAGTGGGAAGATTAGCGTTTCGGCTTTGCTGGCAGGTTTAAGCCCAGGATTGTGGCTTGCCTATGAGTAATCCCGTGCACAGACCAAGTGAAAAACTCCCGCCAAATGGCAATGTTGTTGCGCTGACGGACATCAATCCACGTAATCCCGCCTCCACCACACCAACAAGGAACTTCTGCGTATTTTCAGGACTGATCAAATGTAAACCAAGCCTTTGAAGGCCGCCGAGTAGCACTAGAATTGCTACGAGAACAAACGAGAGCACGCCGACTATTAGGGATGTGATTCGTCTGAGAACTATGCCCAAAGCGAATCCGCCTACTCCACCTACACCAACCTGCGCCAAGAGTAGGCTGAGCAAGTTCTGATCCATCATGAGGTCGCCTGGTCTGATTCAGACCTAGTGAACCGGACCATGAATATCTATTGGAGATATTTTGCGCAAATCGTGGAAAACTATGTTTCAAAATTGACAATTATGTATATGTTGCCTCAAACCATCGAAACGACAAGCTAAAGGAACAATGAAAGAATCCGGCAAGGCTCTACTGATTAGATCCACATTTTGGGCAATATTTCGCCGTAAGATGCATTGGAGCACCACAGCTTATACAATACTTGGTGGGCTCCTTCTGAGGCGCAGCTGAAAGTCTAGACCGTCGTCTCAGTAACACTATGGCCGCCACTGAAACAACCGCTATTATCACCACAACGAGTGCGATGCTTGACATGGAACTTCCAAACAAGAACACTCCTCCCGTTGTTTCGCTACTCGAAGTTGTTGTCGCAGTTGTTCTTGTTGTTACCATCGTTGTCGGCGACTGCGTGGTTCTGCTTGTTGTTATTGTAGTCGCCGTTTGAGTTGTAGTTGCAGTAGATGCTGTGAGACTAATGTCGTCCCAGTTTGCGTACTCCGTGTTTGTTGCAGGGTATCCGACGGTGATCGCGAGGGTGATAACGATCTTCGATAGCGAGTAGCCCGTTGAGTCTCCCCATCTGCTTTCAAAGTCGTCTTTCACATTTGTTTGGAAGTAGTTCCAGCTCATGGGGATAGCCCCCTGAACAAAGTAGTCAGCTTCGTCTTGCCTGATGTTCGCCCAACTCTCTGTTCCACCAAGCCACGCGACGTAATACACAATCTTGAGAACTCTGATGTCTGAGGTCTGGAAAACTGTGTACAAGGTGAGCAACGCTTTTATCTCCACAATTCCTTTTCCCGAAACCCAAGGTTTCGCCCAGAACGCAAACTCCAAATCAAGCGGCAAACTAGAGCTTTCGATAGTCTGGTTTACTCCACTTCCATACCAGACACCTGCCTGTGGAGTAGGCGTGCCCTGAATAGCCAATGAATGCTGCCCTTCGTAAGGGTCTACTGGATCCAAAGAAGCATATCCACGACCAAGAGTATACTTCTCCCATCCGTTCCAACCCTCTTCAAACCCTCCGTTCATGATCAGTTCATTTCTTGCCGATAACGACTGTGTAAAGGCTGCAGAGATGCTTAGGACTACGACAAGGCAGATAAGAATTGAGACAAAAGAGCTAGTTCTCAACAGAGCCACTTCTCATTGAATCTGTATGCTGAAGGATATTTATAATAACCATTTCCTGAAAACCGATAGATAGGAAGAGAACTGGCTTGGACCTGAAAGTGAAGAATTCAATTGTTGAACTCAAGCAGGGAGACATTACTGAGATGGATACGGATGCGATTGTAAACGCCGCCAACGATGCGCTGCAGATGGGTGGAGGAGTTGCAGGAGCCATTAGAAGAAAAGGTGGACCGAAGATTCAAGAGGAATGTAACAGAATTGGAGGCACAATCGTCGGAGGTGCCGTGATAACTACAGGAGGAAAACTGAAGGCTAGATACGTGATTCATGCCGTTGGGCCTAGGTATGGTGAAGGCGACGAGGACAGGAAACTAAGGAACGCAACTCTAAACAGCCTTAAACTTGCTGACGAACATTCATTGAAGAGCATTGCATTCCCAGCAGTGAGTGCTGGAATATTCGGTTTTCCGAAGGATAGGTGTGCACAGATCATGCTTTCAACTACTATGGAGTACTTGAAAGGGACAACGAATCTTCAAAGGATAGTCTTCTGCCTTCATGATTCTGAGATGCTTCATGTGTTTCAACGTGAACTGAAGAAATATCAATCAGTGTAGTGAGCTTCTGATATCTAGAATCGCTTCGTATAATGTGATGCCGGAGTTTGGTCTTGACTCAACGAGGCAAATCGACCTCTGACGATACTGTCAGAACCTACAGAGAGCTAAAGAGTGTCCGAGGCCAAATGAAGAAATGTCTGAAAGAATTGCATGTCCAATCGAAACGTGGACACATGATGGCATTAGGAGAATTGGAAGAAGCGACGAGAGACCTCGCACAAAGAAAGACACTTCTTAGAAAGAAATTTGAAAAGTTGACACATCGAAAAGGACCCTATAGAATCAACTAGCGTGCAAACCCAAAGATTTCAAGCCTATTCTTTACTAGAATAGTACTTCGACAGAAGTCCTTTCAGGGCTTGGTCGAATATTGTCTCAGCAATCTTCTCATATCCAGCTGTGCTCAAATGAAGCCCATCATCGCTGAATTCTTCTCTGAGACGATTCGTTCTTGGATCAGCGGTCGTTCTGAATAGATCTGCAAAGGATTTGCCATTTTCAGTGCAGTAGGTTCTAATCATCTCGTTCAATTCAAGACGCGGCGGAATCAATGAATCGCAACCCAAGATTGATGGGACGCTACATGCAATGATTTCAATTCCATTCTTCGATGTCGCCTCATACATTTTCGACAGGTTACCAAATATTTCCCTCGGAGAGATCCCCCATCCTATGTCATTCGATCCACCCAAGATTATGACAAAATCTGGTCTAACACTCAGGGCATCTCTATCGAATCTGGTGAGCATTTCACTGGTGAGTTCACCCAGTACCCCTCGATTACGGATCTGAAATTCCTTTTTTTTCTGTTGAGATTCATTCAGTTTCAAGAGCCGATGCTCAAGAAATATAGTATAAGGTGTGAAACCAGTCCACTCTTCTTCAGTTAATGACTGATAACCTGCAGTGAGACTGTCGCCCATCGCGACCAAAATAATTCTATTCATCTTAGGAGATCCCTTGGAATCACTTTCCCGATCTAAGCGCTTCAAAAAGAGTTTTTCCCACGTCGGTCGCTAGGCCTTTCTCAGCTGACTCCAAGAATTCAATCATACTTCTGGCAGAGTGGCCCTCTCTACTGTATCTTAGAGCTTGAAGGCTCATCTCAATCCTATCTATATCTCTCAGAACCCTCGATTCCCGTGAACGTTGTTTCCAATATTCATTCATCAAAGACAGATACTTCCTTCTGAGTCCAGAGGGTAGTGAAACCAGTGTGGCAGTCGCAGCTCGCTTCTCAAGTGTTTTAACCTTAACACCTAGTTTCTGTTTCTGTCGAGGAGTAAGATCGCCAGTGACAGATTCGGGAAGATCATGAAGTAACGCCATCCTGATTAAACGTTCACCGTCTAATCCACAAAGATCTCCCACTATCATGGCCATGATGGCACAGGCATAAGAGTGATCTGCTACCGACTCTGGTTTCTTCACGCCAGCTCTGATCCAACCCTTTCTTCTAACACGCTTCAATCTCCCAGCATTGTCTTGAAAGTCTATGACATAGTTTGCCAGACGGTTCAACCATGACCTCATCTCGAGTTACATCGGTACTTCAGCCATCCACATATATACGCTGTCTGGGACGATCAATCCGCAGTATGACGCTAACCTTTCGATCGTGTTTACGAAGGGGATGGTGTTCGACTGGACGTTTCTACCGCAACAATTTGATAAGGAAAGAGTCAGAATTAGTGGTAGATTCTTCTTTGACAAGCTCAAGGCTGTTGATGTCAAAATGAAACTTGTAGCAAAACCTATTGGTTTAGAGGCTTTCGGCAAATCCGTGGTAATACTGCATATAGACGATGCTGCAGAACTTGGAACTAGAAGTTCTGGAAGGGTACAACTTCTCCACGGTGACAAGGGGCTCACAGCCATAGTTAACACAACTGGCAGGATTGTCATGAGAGGTGAAGTTGGTGTGTACAAAGAGGTCCAAGATGCCTTGGGTCTCTGGGGCGAAGAGATTGTAGATGTTGATGTAGCGAGCCCTCCGACATCTTTGAGTTATATCCGCAATAGACTAGAGGGGAGAAAACTCAACAGCCATGAAATATCCGAAATCATAAGAGACACCGTGCGTGGCAATCTGAGCGAAATAGAGATCGCATCTTTTGTCACATCGCTGAACACATTTCACTTGGATCTGGACGAGGCGACAAGCCTCTCAATGGCGATGGTTGAGTCGGGTAAGACACTGAACCTAAACAGAAAACCCATAGTCGACAAGCACTCAATTGGAGGAGTTCCTGGAGACAAAACAACGCTTGTGGTGGTTCCAGTAATAGCGTCCTGTGGCTTGACAATTCCCAAGAGTTCATCCCGAGCCATCACATCAGCGGCTGGAAGTGCAGATAGAGCAGAGGTCCTTATGCCAGTCAACCTTGAGATTGAGGAGGTAAGACGAGTTGTTGAGAAGATCGGGGGATGCGTGGTGTGGGGAGGGGCCCTACAGATGGCCCCTGCAGACGATCTGTTTGTTCAAGTAGAGTATCCTCTATCCATAGACCCACTCCTGTTACCGTCGATTGTCAGCAAGAAGAAAGCTGTAGGAGCTGAGTATGTCGTTGTTGACATACCTCTGGGAATGGGCGCTAAGGTCAAGACAATAGCGGATGCACGATTGCTGGCAAGAGACTTCATGGAACTAGGAAAGAGACTCGGAATGAGGATTCAATGCGCAATCACCAATGGAAACCAACCAATCGGTCATGCGATCGGCCCCGCACTTGAAGCAAGAGAAGCCCTTGAAACTTTGACCAGAAAACATTCGGTCCCAGATCTTATCGACAAGGCTACGGACATTGCGGGCATGATCATCGATATGACAGGAAGCGTGGATGGCAAGAGAATAGCAGCTGCGGCGCTGTCACAAGGAAAAGCAGAGAAGAAGATGAGAGAGATAATTGCTGAACAAGGTGGAGACCAAGAGATCAAACCTGAAGACATAAAGGTTGGAGAGAAAACGCTTGGCTTCGACTCCACAGAGTCGGGATTTGTCCTTTGGATAAATAGTTCGAAACTCGTTGAGACAGCAAGGTTAGCAGGAGCTCCAAAGGACAAAGGAGCGGGCTTACTTCTCCACAAGAAGATTGGCGACACAGTTCATCAAGGTGAGAAGCTCTTGAGTCTGTATGCTGAAAAATCAGGCAAACTGGAAAAAGCCAAAGAGGTTCTACAAGAGGAAAGAGTCGTAATGATCGGCCATCGGACAGAGATGACAATGGCCATGATAAAGGAAGTACCAGTCTACAAGGAGCCCTTCATTCTCGAAAGATGAAGACGTGCTTGTACCAACGGAATAGACCAGTGGCAAGCACTTCTCTACGCTATTTTATAGAAGTTGCCTCGCTTTTAATAGTACTAGTAAATAATCGTGCTTCCGCTCGTCGTTTTCTACATGACCCATGCAATACAGTTTTAGTTATGCTACATTGTCACTTCGAGATCGATCAGTCATGACGACTGTTGAGATCTTAGAAATGAAGCCGAAGAACAGACAGGAAGGCAACATGACCTTCAAAGAAAAAGCACGTGTCAACGAGAAAGTCAAGCAACCGAGATTCTTCTGTTCAAACTGCAATCATGAGATCTTCTTATGCATGTTGTACTGCGACGAGTGTGGAGGAGAGATCGCTTGGCCGGAAAAGTACAAGACCATCATTCCAAAGGAAAAAGAACGGAAGAAAAACGATTAACCGACGACAAAGCGTTCTCTCGGAAGGATACTGGATCCCATCATCTAAAAGAAATTTTGCTGCCTTTCTAGAGAATCTTCTGCTTCAATACGAATCCCCTTTTTCATAATTATCTTAGCTGTGCAGACGCATGTGAGAGGACAGGTAACAGATCTGTCAAAGACCTTACCGTAAGATCTGCCCTGACATCAGAATCCCATCTTCGTCGCCAGACATGTATCGTCCTCATTCCAGCTTCTTTCGCTCCAGCTATGTCAGTGAAAGGTTTGTCACCCACGAAAACCGTTGCCTCGTTAGATACATCTAGCAATCTCGAAGCCTTGAGAAAAGGAACAGGGCTCGGTTTGAGTTCGACCGTGTCCTCTCCAGCAACAACCACTACAGACAGAAACTCCCGGAAGGGGAGCATATTGATTCGACGAAGCTTGACTCCGGGACTTCCATCAGTATCCGAGACCAGACCTAACTTGTATCCACGCTGTCTGAGGCATTCTAGAACGCTAATTGTATCTGGATAGGGCAGACTGTACTTGGAATAAGATTCCCAATACTCGGCCGTCATCCTACTAGCCAGATCTTCTGGCAATTCAAGGCGCGGGTCAATTTCAGCGACAAGAGTTGGCCACCAGAGGTTCCTATCATACTGAGAATCCCTGTTCATGTGATCATCCAAAAGCTTGATCTTCAAAAGGAAATCGGCAGTATCCACTTGAACTCCACTTACCTTAAGGAATTCTAGAATTAGGTGAGCTACTCTTTCATGAGCCTTCATCAACCCCGTTTCGGCATCAATCAGTGTCTCATCAAGATCGAAAAGGACAGCTTCAATCCCATCGAACAATCACATAACCCTCCATGAAATATCACGACCGAGACTAGGCTCCTAAAGACAAGTTCACTCTCATCACTTAAAATACGTCTCATTCTTCGAGCTTCAAGGAACGCCATTTTAAGGAACAAAAGACCATAATGCAGAAACCATTACTGCTGAAACCAGTGGTGAAGTGACCTAGCATGGGTGAACTTCGATATAGAATTGCGCAGATCTCGGACACGCACATCTCTCCGCATGGCAATTTTGTGGAAGCAACCTTTGACTTGGCCGTGTGCGTCAAGACAGCTACATTGTTCGGGATTCCACTGAATTCAACATGAAAATGAAGCGATCAGTACCCAAGGAACGAGTGATGATCAGATGACGATAATGATCGACGACGCCGGAGTAGGTGACCTCTTATTCGGCGTGGTCATCGGCGCATATCGAAGCGAGACTGGAGACTTCCGCTACGATGTTGTCGATGTCAAGTATTTTCAATATCCAGTATTCAAACGCAAGAAGTATCTTCAAGAAACCTCTCGCATTGTCTTCGAAATGTTGAACAGACTTGAAATCAAAGATGGCGAACCGATCTACATATGCAGCGGAAATATTTTTGATCAGGCATATCATGACTTGAAGACAAAGTACAATGATCTTGTACACGTGTCGAAGATTACTGGAACTGCGCAACACTATACAGAAACAGCCTATCTGGATGAGGTTAGGAATCTTGGCTACGAGCCTAGATCGGATAGAGACACAAAGAGAGCCAAAAGTTTCTTTCACATGCTGAACTGGGTAAGGCGTGATCCAAGACGGCTAAAATATGTAAAAACGGGATGGCCGCGACTTAGAAGACATAATCTTAGAGCCCACAGAAGAGTTCACGACTAGCTTATCCATAGAGAAGAACCTTGTAAAGCGAGTTAGTTTCGGTTCGAACAGACTGTTCGATTCTTCTACGTCTGAATCCCATCACTATCACCGTCAAGACTACACCAAAAACGAAACCAACCAAGTACGGCAGGTAGTCCAGTATTCGAAGCTCTAGTGGTCTGGTCTTCAGAGGAGTTACTTCCAGTGTTCCATAGAACCTCTCGACTCCAATGCGTCCATCGAAAAGGGTTGTGTGCAAAAGTACTGTATAGTGACCTGCTTCACTATTCGGGATCGTGACAATTGTCGCGGTCGGGCCGGCGTTTTGGGATCGATAGAATACCCCTGTATTCGGGATCCAGTCGCTGGGAATACCGAGAAGCCATTGCACAGGGGGAGTCGTAGTGGCGGTTATGTTTCCAGACGGGTCGAGAACGTAAATGTCCATGCTTGTGTTGGGGTTTGCCCATTCAAGTCTGAGTACAGTTACCTCAGAAAGATCGGATCGTGGAGTCTTAACCTCTATTGGTATGATTCGCCAATCTCCGGACTCGTAGCGCCACCTCCAATCAGTTGCTCCATGCACGAGATAACTGTCGTAGAGGATGTTTGGAGAGGTAGTGGTTGCACCAATCTCGATGGGTTCGTTTGGTTTCGATACCTCCAATGGAACTTCCACGGAGACTGGAATCTGAACGGTTTGTCTGCCTTCACACACCAAGACGAGAAAACCTGCATACACGCCCGGAGGCGTATCGTCAGGTATTCGTAATGTCGCTGTGAAGTCTGTCGAGCTTCTCGGTTTCGCTGTCAGATGTTCTGTTGAAGTAGATATCCAGTCCCAAGGCGCTTTTTTGAAATAGTATATGTTGAGTGTGAAACTGACGGGTTTGTTCAAATAGGTTTTCTCCGCTCCTGAATCTCCTGAGTTGATCATGTAGCCTGTTGTTGCCTCCCATACGCCAATCACTTTTTCATGGGGCATTTTCTCTGCTGGATTGAAGATACGAATCTCTTGGCTATTGCCCCAGTTGTATCCATAGTTGACTAGCGCTGTCTCATTCCACTCTACAGTACCATTGTGGTCGATGTCGGTCCAGTCGTAGACGTATAGGTAGAGTAAGTTTGATGGATATCCGTATGGTGTCACGGATGAGTTGTAGAACGATTCAAAGGGATAGTCAAGTCTGACTATCATGAGGATCGTGTCATTAGGTATTGGTCCAGATATCTCTGTGAGATTAAAGTAGGCTGGGACGCCTTTCAAGGTTGGATCGGATCGGCTGCTGTAGCTGGAAGTTGATATCAATTCAAGGGTTGACGATTCAACAGATATGTCCAGTGGAAGAGTTGATGGATTATCTACTGTGAATGTGGCAGATTCGGACTCGCCTCTGGACACTCTACCTGCGTACCATGACGTATCGTAGAATGCGATTTCTGATTGCATTTGAATTGAAGTTGCATTCGGAAGAACTGTATCAAGCATGGTCCAAGCTTGGTTCAGAGATGCCATGACATTTCGATACGTTGCATCTGTACGAACCCGGAATGACTCCGCCCCTGATGCGTTTGTCTGAATCGTATAGGAGGCGGCCCTGAAAACATCAATTCTACCTGATCCTTGGGTGAATGGGTCGTTCCCAAGATCCTCGGATGTGCTCATCAAGATTGTCTTGACGTATGAAGGGTCGGACTCTTGTCCTGCTTTTCTCAGACCTTCGACAACAATAGCGGCTCCACCTGCAGTAAGTGGGGCGGCTTCGCTTGTTCCTCCAAATACATCGTAAGCTTGAGATCCATTACCGTATCCTCCGTTAACTGGTCCCGCGTCAAAAGCGAATGCTCCGACATTAAGAATATCTGGTTTCGATTGGCCAAGTGCGTTCGGTCCACGGCATGACCAAGCGATTACGTCATCACCTGCGTTTGAGTATGCTCCCATACGTTCGACTCCCAGAGAGGAAGCCCAGTGCATACTTGTGGAGGCTCCGACGCTCAATGCGAAAGAACCGAAGCCACTTGAGGTCATCGTTCCATATCCAGGTCCACCGTTCCCGACTGCATGCACAAACAATGTTCCAGGGTAGTCGGTCGATAGGTAGCCCGGAATCGATAACGCATTTTCAAGTACGCTGACTAGGTCGTATCCCACTCCAGCGCCCAACAGAGGCCACTCAGACCATCCCCAGCTGTTGCTGACAACTTCAGCTCTATGCTCACCTGTGTACAACCATTTACCCGATTTCACATCTAGGTCGAAACCAGAAATCCACATCCAAGCATAGAGCACATCACCTAGCCAGAGTGCTTTTGCTGCGAGAATCGAGGCATTCGGTGCTATGCCAGGAATCTTATACAATGTCCCGTTCCTATAGACATCGTAACCCACGATTCCACGACTCGCCACATTGGCCGCACACAGAGTGCCGTGCGGCTCGTAGTCAAACATGACACCCAAGAAGTTACCTTTGGGATCCAACCCTGGCAAGAGGTTCCCAGTCGGATAACCGAGAGCCATGTCGTACTCAGACAGTTGTCTAGTGAAGACGCCCCATACATCCAGCACCTGAGCACCGAGTAATCCAGCGCTTATGTCGGGTACGCCGTCACCTGTGAAATCCGATGCTAGAAACTCGGAGCCGTCTCCAACGTGATGTGGGGTTTCATCGTAGAAACTGTAATCAGCCTTCTTCTGGCCGGTCCAAAGAGCAAATGTTGACGATAGGTCTACGTACACCGTATCGTAGACTCCGGGAATCTCACTGTCCACAACAAGCACTGGATAGAATATCTCATCTGTCCCTGGTCCGCCAAAGTTGTCTTGCTCCATCAATAGCCCAAAATGATAGACTCCACTTCTTGAAATAATGAAGTGCCGCGGATCTTTACCTATCTTGTAGTTTTGTATCAGGTGAGCTATTGCAGCACCGGTTCCGTTCCAATATTTTACGTCAGTTCCAATTCCTCTGTTCCGCAGGTCAAGAAAAACACCTTCCGACGTGATAAGAACTTGGGAAGTGCTTCTGACGAGAGTCTCCCCTCCCTGCAATTCCACGTTGGCCTTTAAAGTTGTGTTTGTCATCACTAGTCCTTGTTCGTCGGCGTCTATCGCGATCGGCCGCCCTTCGGAGTCTCTAGCCACAGCTCCCGAAATGTCAGGATTTCCAAAATCGACTCCTGTGTCGACTACGGCGACTGTAACTCCTGATCCGTTAAGTCCAAGATCGGAATTGGTTTTGGATGCGCCTGTAATCTCCCTAATCCGAAACATGTCTGTTTGAGGTCCGGGATTGTCGATTTCGAGTCTAGCACTTTCGTCATATGAGATCTTCATGTCAGGCAAGACTCGGACAACGCCCGTTGTAGTTGAGAGCTTGCGCAAATCATGTTCCGATACGACTCCCACGACAGCAAATCCAGATCTGAAATAGCTTGTAAAACCTGACTGCATCAGACCGCGAACCGGCTCTGCTTCTCCACGCCCAAGCACTATTACTCGAAGCAACTTCTGCGATGTTGCAAGATTCTCTCTGGAACTTAGTGATTGATCTTGGCCATTGACTACTAATTGATTTCCATGTTGAAACATGAAAGATCCCGACACTATAAGCCACATAATGAGGCATGTCCCAAGAAGTAATGTGCCTTTCAATTTCATCCTCATCCAAGAAGACAACTAGTTGGAAACCGAGTTCTTTCAATTGAATAAAAGACTTTACATTTGCTAAGCAGTTCTTACTTTGCATATTGCACCATTGAATAGTGGTGGTGCTCGATCAAGAGGTACGCTTGTTTGACAGAGAAACTCTATTGGAAGGATGCCTACATGAAGGACTTCACGGCACACGTAACCTCGAAAACAGAACAGGCTGTGGTTTTGGATAGGACCGCTTTCTTTCCAGAGGGTGGAGGCCAAGTCGCAGATATCGGGACGTTGAACGATATCAGAGTCTTTGATGTACGCAGGTTGGATGAAGATATTGCACATTCTGTTGAAGAGATCTCGCGTTTCGCTGTCGGAGACGAGGTTGTCGGGAAAATAGACTGGAACCGACGTTACAAGATCATGAGGCTTCACACATCAGCCCATATAGTGTTCTTCTGTTTTCGAGAATATTTTGACCATGATTGCACCGCAAGTTCAGGAAGAGTTGATCAAGAGAAAGAACGAAGTGACTATCTATTCACGAAAGAATTGACTCCAGAGACTCTGATTATGATTGAAGACCGAGTGAACGAAACAATCTCGAAGGGTTTGGATGTTAGTATCTGGTTCGAGGATACGGAGGCTCGAGAGGTGAACCCTTGGACTGGAGCTGTGGCACCAGTAACATCGGGTTTGCGAAGGAAATGGAAGATCGACGTATTTCCCGAGATGGAATGTGGTGGAACGCATGTTCGAAACACTTCCGAGATTGGAAGGATCACCTTGAAGAAGGCTAAAAACCCTGGAGGCGGCAGGCGTCGCATAGAGATAAGATTATCAATGTAACCGATCTCTGATAGGCGATTCAATGGAGGAAAAATCAAATGCCAAACCTGCTAGACCCAATAAGTATTGGAAAGCTACAACTTCGTAACAGGATAGTAATGCCGCCGATGGCGACGAACTTAGCAACTCCTGAAGGAGAAGTGACGGATGCTTTAATCAATCACTATGCCCAACGTGCAAGTGGGCTGGGTCTTCTCGTAACAGAACATTCCTACGTCAGTTTTGAAGGTAGACTCTCTCGAAATCAACTCGGAATGTACGATGACAAACTCATCAAGGGCCTTTCAAAACTGACAACGGAAATTCACAAGAAAGGAACGCCGATTATGGCACAGATAAATCATGCTGGAGGAAGAACCACATCTAAAGTCATAGGCACACAACCAGTCGCTCCCTCAGCTGTATGCGTACCAGAGTGCACCGAGGTTCCAAGAGAATTGAAGAGCTCCGAGCTTGAAAGCATCGTTGAGGCTTTTCGTCAAGCGGCAAGACGAGCCGTAAGAGCGGGATACGATGTCGTGGAGATTCATGGAGCTCATGGCTTTCTACTAAACGAGTTTATGTCCCCCCTAACGAACAAACGCACTGACGAATATGGTGGCAGCTTAGAGAATAGAATGCGGTTTCCACTGATGGTTGTTGAAACGGTAAGAAAGGACCTTGGTGCCCAGTTTCCACTCTTGTACAGAATTGGAGCGGATGACAGGTGTCCCGGAGGCCTAACCCCAGATGAAAGCGCAACCGCAGCAAAACTGCTGACTGAAGCGAGCATAAACGCCATTGATGTCTCCGGAGGAATGTGCGGTTCCAAACCCTCAGATCTCACAAGTCAAGGTTTCTACTTCTATCTTGCAGAAAAAATCCGAAAAGCCGTGAAAGTTCCAGTAATTGGTGTGGGGGGCGTTAAGGACCCGAAGTTCGCAGATGAAGCCATTAGAAAAGGCGTGACGGATATTGTGGCAGTTGGCAGAGCAATCCAAGCAGATCCAGGCTGGGCTATGAAGGCCGCTGATGTTCTCAGTAAATCCGCATGAAGAAGCTCTAGGCGATGGTAGGAAACGGTTCAATATACAGTATCGGTTATGCCGGGCGACGGCATAGGCCCTGAAGTCATAGCGGAAGGAATCAGAGTTCTCGATGCCGTCTCGGAAGTCATGAATTTTGAGTTAAACTGGGTCAAGTACCCTTTCGGAGCAGATCACTACCTTGCAACGGGAGAACTTCTTCCTGAGAGCGCTCTTCAGGAGATGGGAAAACACAAAGCCATTTTCATGGGAGCTGTGGGTGATCCTAGGTGCCCCGAAGGAGTTCTAGAGAAAGGGATCCTGCTGGCACTTAGATTCTATTTTGATGAGTACATCAATCTTAGACCCGTCCAGTTATTGGAGGGAGTTGCGACACCACTCAAAGACAAGACCGCCAAAGACATTGACTTTCTGGTGGTCAGAGAGAACACGGAAGACATGTACATTGGAATCGGAGGTAGAGTCAAGAAAGGCAAAAGCCGACAAAACCTCGAACTTCTAAGGACACTGTACAAAATCAAGTTTGGACTTGACATCGATTCCGATCATGAAGAGATAGCATACCAGTTGATGGTGATAAGCAAAGGGGGAGCAGAGAGAGCCATCCGATATGCGTTTCAGCTTGCATACGACACGGGAAGAAAGAAGGTTACAAGCGTTGACAAAGCGAACGTTCTAACTTACACTTACGGTTTTTGGCGCGAAATCTTCAACAAGATAAAGCAAGACTTTCCCGATGTGCAGACAGAGTTCAACTATGTAGACGCCGTGACCATGTGGTTTGTAAAGAATCCTGAATGGTTCAAAGTAGTTGTGACACCAAACATGTTCGGCGATATCATCACAGATCTTGGGGCTATGATACAGGGTGGACTTGGAGTTGCAGCGGGCGCCAATCTAAACCCTGAAGGAACTTCCATGTTTGAACCAATACATGGCTCCGCACCTAAGTACAGGGGACTGGGCAAGGCTAATCCAGTTGCAACCATCATGGCTGGAAGTCTGCTTCTAGATACGATTGGGGAAAAGAAGGCGGCGACACTGGTTGAGAAAGCAGTGAGAGAAGTTCTCAAGCAAAGAAAGGTTCTGACGCCTGATCTGGGTGGAACTTCGACAACATCTCAGTTGGGGCAGGCCATATCCAAGAAAACTACGGAGATAGGAGCCTCATTCTAGCTCCAGATCAGTCCAGTGACCACGGCAACTCTCGCAAGATGCGACACTGGGGCTTCTAAAGCAGTGATTTCACTGTCGTAACAAAGGCTTTGTTCGCATCGACCGCCTCAATCGCTAGATCGACAGCGGCAATTGCGATGCCATATGCAACCAGTTTCAATACGTTTACGACGTTCATTTTCTTCACCGTCACGGCTCTAACAAGTTATCTCGCATTAAAAGGAATTATTCAAGAAATGGATATATCACAACAGTCGATACATCGAAAATCGATACGTCAAATATGATTTCAGTTTGGGGGCTTCAAAATATTTGCAAGCGCTTTGAAGTCGTTCATCATGGTCTCTTCGAGGCTCTCTGCGTAGAGCACGGCCGCAGGATGGTACGTGAGAAAGAAACGTCTGTTTGCTGTCTCCACTTGTTTGCCATGCATCTCCGAGATGGAGTAGCCTTTTCCTAAGACAGCTTTTATCGCGTTATTACCCATGAGACAGATTATTCTGGGGTTGATCAGCGATATCTGTCGTTCCAGGTAAGAGTGACAAGCATTTACTTCATCAACTCGCGGTGGCCGATTCATTGGTGGTCTGCATTTCACAACATTCGTAATGAATATTCGATCTCTATCGACCCCGATTGATGAAAGCAGTTTAGTGAGAAACGCGCCAGCTGCGCCTACAAATGGTCTCCCCAGCAGATCCTCATTCCTTCCAGGAGCCTCACCCACTAGCACGAGGGAAGTGTCAAATGCTCCCTCTCCAGGAACAGCGTTCTTTCTCGATTCCGAAAGCCTGCACAGAGTACATGTTAGAATTTTCTTGTGAAGTTCAAGTAGTTCAGTCTTCAAGACTCATCCCACACAAGGAAACTGAGCGTCATTCCCTCGTAACCTTTCTTGTCATATCTGGCTTTTTCCACATGTTGGGCAGAAGAGAGCTTCCAATGGTTTTGAGGCGTTGCAGAATCGACATTTGGGAATGAAAGCCTCGCGGAACAATCTTCGTTTACCAATCTTCTCCACAATAGCAGCGTAGTCTGCGGACTTTGAGAACTCGAAAACGGCTTTGATCCTTTCAAGATGATTTGGGTGACTTTCAAATATTGTAGCAATGTCTTGCGGTAACCATGCACTATCTGAAATGGATCTATGCCGAGGATTCAAGAGTCGAGCAAACATTGAAGCCACTTGGTTAGGGTCGCCGCAGGAAATTAGGGAAGCCCTGTCTGCCGTGAACTCTGATTCTCTACTCCACGCAAGAAGCGCAAGTCTCATCGCCATGGATATGTACTGTAGACCCATCAACGAGGTTGATATTCCGACACCCTCAGCCAAAATGTTGGCGAGAGAATGGTAGAGCATGTGTCTGCTCTTTACGTGACCCATCTCATGGCCCAACAACGATCGAAGTTCATCAGACCCCATAGCTTGAATCAACCTACTGTCCACAACTATCACCGGAGCTGTGTCGTTTCCAAACGTGAACGCGTTAGCCGGCATCTCACTCTCAATCACATAGACTTCCGGCAATGCCTCAAGAGAAAGGGTGTATGCACATTCTTCCACGAGGGTCTCAAAGCCTTTGAAACGAGTAGTCGAAAATCCATGCTTTGACAACCATTCGCGCTGCCTGCGCTCTCTCGGTTTAACCAAGAACTGATCCACAAGGTAAGCCAAGATTCCCGTAGATTCCAAAATGCCGAGAGCGTCCTTGTCCGATGAACATTGAAATTCATCCAGCCGCAACGATAGGTTCGTACGAGGCTCAAGATTAGTTCCACATTTGCAGCAGAACAATCTGTACTCAGGATTTGCATTGAGACATTTGGGACACATCAACTCCGAAGTTGACATCAGACACGTTCTCCGGTTGCTCAAACACCTAGATTGACTCACGTCTATTCTATGGCGAGGTGTATATGTAGCAACATCTTACAGAGTCAGCACTTCTGTTCTATAGGTTAATATACGCGTGAAATTATAACGACGTTATAAAAAGGCTACTCACATGACTTGGAAAGTTCACAACAACGTCATTGAAACCATCGGTAGTACGCCACTTGTCAGGCTGAATAGGGTCGTGGCAGGATGCGGGGCGACAGTGGTGGCTAAGCTTGAGTCCAGAAATCCTGGTGGAAGTGTAAAGGACAGAATCTGCTGGAGTATGATTGCAGATGCAGAGGCTAAAGGTGCGCTCAAACCTGATACAGCGATTATTGAACCGACAAGTGGAAACACCGGCATAGGGTTGGCCATAGTGGCAGCTGTGAAAGGGTACAGGCTGATTTTGACTATGCCGGAGACTATGAGTCTGGAGAGAAGAGCTTTGCTCAAGGCTTTTGGTGCTGAACTCGTGTTGACGCCTGGAAGTGAAGGCATGAAAGGAGCCGTAGATAAAGCGAACGAGTTGGCGGCGTCTGTTCCGAACTCGTTTGTACCGCAACAGTTCAAGAATCCCGCAAATCCTAAGGTTCACCGAGAGACGACAGCATTAGAGATCTGGAACGACACGAACGGCAAAGTGGACATGCTTGTTGCTGGTGTGGGAACTGGTGGAACGATAACAGGCGTTGGAGAAGTGATCAAGTCCAAGAAACCGAGCTTCAAGTTGGTGGCCGTCGAACCCTACGACTCACCTGTCCTCTCAGGTGGAAAACCCGCTCCACACAAGATTCAGGGAATTGGAGCTGGCTTCATCCCAGACGTTCTCAGACTTGACTTGATCGATGAAATATTCAAGGTTAGAAATGAGGAAGCAATTGATATGGCTCGTCGCCTAGCAAAAGAAGAAGGAATACTTGCAGGAATCTCTTCAGGCGCTGCAGCATTCGCGGCCGTCGAGGTTGGAAAGAGAAATGAGAATTCAGGGAAATTGATTGTGACAATACTACCAGACACGGGTGAAAGGTACATTAGCACAGCGATGTTTCAGGAGTTGGAGAAGCTTTCGAAGTCGTAGTCGAACGGCTATAATCAAGATTTTAAATTGTCAGAGTTGGTGGCATGATGCTTGACGGACTCAAAGAATATTTAGATTCGGTTAGACAAAGAGACCCCGCAGCCAAGAGTAGGCTGGAAGTCATCCTCTGTTATCCGGGGGTTCATGCGCTCTTTTTGCATCGACTAGCTCACGCATTGAACCATAATGGATTACGGCTTTTGGCGCGCTTAGTTTCCCAATTCAACAGATCCTTGACTGGAATAGAGATACATCCCGGAGCGAAGATTGGTAAACGATTCTTCATCGATCACGGAATGGGTGTCGTGATAGGCGAAACCACTGAGATTGGAAATGATGTCATCATGTACCAAAACGTGACCTTGGGCGGCACAACTATGGAAAAGAAGAAACGCCATCCAACAATAGGAAACAATGTTGTCATAGGTGCAGGCGCGAAAATCCTTGGAAACGTCTTAATTGGAGATGGCGCGAAAATCGGTGCAGGTTCAGTCGTTGTGAAGGATGTCCCAGAAGAAGTGGTGGTCGTGGGCATTCCAGCAAGACCTGTGCAACCCGAGAGACCTAGAGCACTGATCGACCTAGAACACGGCGACCTGCCGGACCCCATAGCCCAAGTTGCCCGAGGGCTCTTGGAAAGAATTGAATTCCTCGAGAGAAGAATTCAAGAACTGGAGACCCGCGTCGAGTCAGGCCCCGATAGAGAGACTGAAAAGAAAATCGTTTCGGTACGGCCACACAAGAAGTGAGACCGTCAGAGCACTTCCCAGTCAAGAAGAGATCTGCTCTTAACGAACCCCCCCTACCCCATAGGGGGGTAGGCTCGTTTGTTCAACGTGCTCAGAAAGTACGTTATACTAGGGTATCACTGTGAGATCCACTGTTGGCGTGTAGATCCCTCTATACTCTCCGCCCAATGTTGTAAACAATTTCACAGTTTTGTTTTCCCAGTCGCTCGGTGCTTGAAACACAAATTCTTCGTAGCCATCTCTGTTGGTGTAACGTGTGTCTATGTATCCCTCAGAACTGTATAGGTCGACCTTGATGTAGTCAATCGTTGCTCTTGAGCATATATCGAGACTGGAGCAATTGTAGAGCCAGACCTTAACCTTCACAGTGTTACCGACTTTGGTTGTGATAACTGTTCCAGATGTTTTCGGTCTCTGTTCACCCGTGACGCTGCCAGATGTGATGTCATAGAATTCTATGCTTCCATCGTTCCATTCCGAGAGCCTATGCCACGGGCTCTTACATTTCTCTATGAAGTCTGTTGTTAGGTTGTAGGCCGCGCTGTTGTAGTGGGCGCCGTCTTTCTCTTCAACCCAAACCTCATGGCTTGAATCGGGGAAAAGATGCCATTCCTTAAGGTACCAAGGGGTAGCGGTTTTTTGTGGAGCGCTATCATAGAATTCTTTTCCCTGAGGCCAGAGTTCCTCGCTCCAGACTTCACCATAGAGCAGAAGAGTATTGGATTTCACATCAGTTGCGTGGGAAATTGATTCGAACAGATTGTTTGGTGGAATTCCTCCCAGCATGCCGCTAATCACAATAGCTCCATTGGGGGCCATCCATGTTTCAGGGTCTCTAACAGCAACTTCGTACCCAGCAGCGATGCCACCGGTTGAGTACCCTATCATATAGGTGAAGTTATGTCCATTTTCAAGAATCCAATTGTGAATCCCTTTCAGGAAACTACTTTCCAGATAGTAACCGAGTGCATAATATGCTTGAGTAGTGAATGGAACAGTATGCCCCTCATTTCCCCTCCGCAAAGCCAGTACGCTGAATCGCTTGGATAAGTCGTTGATATATTTCATTGCGCCAAAGGTTTCCAACTCGTACGGGTTCATCGTAACATGATCCGCGTAGGCGTGTCCTCCGCTCAGCCAGATCAAACATGCACCGCTTTCATGGTTGTCCCAGTAATACCATTCATTTCCATCTAACTTGACAATCGAAGGTTGACTATCAGGAGACTGCGGCTCACTTGATCCCACGACTTTCACATTGAACCGCTGTGACGTCTTAGTGTCATTCAACCAGAAATTCTGATACCAGTACCTCGTGGCGACCAGCAACTCAAGATCCGTCGATGTATTTGGAGCTACGACTTCCAGCGTGAAAGATCTGACAGCCTCCCCTGTCATGTAATATCTGACGTAATCAAAGATCTTGGTGAAGTTCTCTTGGAATATGCCCAGATCAGCAAGTGTCCATCCTCCATATGAATATCTGATAGTAACATTCACTGTGAAAGATTGGCCTGCAGAGACCTGGGCTGGATAGTCAACTCGCGTTATCTCAACGCTCGGCATGGCCTCTGCTCGAGTCGACGAAACCGCAGAAAGAACAATTATCATAGCAATTGCGATGGAGAGTAGCGGTTTCTTGAAAGACATTACTTCACCTGTTTGTTCTCTCATGGAAAGTAGATATCCGCACCGGAATGTAAACATCAACTATTAATGTTTGGGTAAGGTGGCACGCTCGCTTGAGGATTGCCAGATTTCAACATGAGCCTTGATCTCTCAGCCGATGAATCAATATTATTATCTTCGTTCAATCCTACCTAAATGTGGCGAGAGTTTTGGTGGACGAGATAGATCGGAAGATCATTGAGATTCTCAAACGTGATGCGAGAACACCGTACTTGGAGATGGGGAAGATACTTAAGATGTCGGAGGGAGCAATCCGGAGAAGGGTTAAGAGACTCGTAGAATCTGGTGTGATACAGAGGTTTACGATCGAGACTAATCAAGAGGGCCCAGCCGCTGTCATGCTCGTCTCCGCAAACCCATCTATTCCTACCTCGCAGATCTCGAAGGCTATGTTGAAGATCGATGGGGTCCAGAAAGTCTTCGAAGTCACGGGTGAATTCGACGTAGTCGCGCTTCTGTCGGCTCCCGATACCCCACGACTAAATGCATGTATCGAAAAGACAAGAATGCTTGAGGGAACAAATCGCACGAATACGATGATGGTGCTCAGGTACTGGTAGAATTGCTAATAGAACTCATACAGCACATTGAATCCTTCCGGGTGTTAGTCTACTGCTCTTCACATGATGTTTGATATTCTTTCGCAGGCCTCTTCTATCCTGTCAATTGGAATTGTGAGCGCAAATCTGAGGAAACCCTCTCCATACTTGCCAAATCCGATACCAGGTGTTACCACGACTCCTTTCTCAAGCATTCTCTTTGAGACGCCCATCGAATCTGTTCCACAACTTGCCCAAACATAGAAAGTGGCTTTCGGCGTCTCGCATTGAAGGCCAAGAGACCGCAGTTCCTTGACTAGGACATCTCTTCTCTGTTGATAGGTTGCAACATTTTTTCTAACGCATTCTGGCGGCCCATTAGAGGTGTAGCTTCTCAACCCTGTTATTGCGGCCTTCTGCACATAGAGAGATGGCCCTGAATCTATCTGGGTCTTTATTTGGGATAGATTGCCTATCACTTGTTCGCTTCCAACGGCGAAGCCTATTCTGTCTCCTGTCATGTTGAAAGTCTTGGAGCATGAGTGGATCTCTATCCCAACTTCCTTCGACCCTTCAATCTGCATGAGGCTTGGAGGAGCGAAATTGTCGAAGGCTATCTCAGAATACGCGTTGTCGTAGCATACTACAAGGCGATTCTTTTGAGCGAAGTCAACCAATTCTTCCAAGAATCGTCTGTCGACCGTAGCGGCCGTAGGGTTGTTCGGGTAATTCAAGAAAAGGAGCTTAGCGCCTTCTTTTGAAACTTTTTCAAGGTCAGGTTTGAAACCATTCTTTCCAAGCAGAGGCATTACGACAGGTACGCCATCGCATAGGAGTGTTGCACCATTTGCATACACCGGGTATGCTGGATCAGGCACGAGTACCTTGTCGCCGGGGTTAATGTATGCCCGAGCGAGGTTCGCCAGTCCTTCCTTTGATCCGATCAGGGCAAGAACTTCTTTGTGCGGATCCAAGTCAACTCTGAACCGTTTCTTGTACCACTCTGCCACTGCTTCTCTGAATTCCAATTCACCTTGACTAAGAGAGTAATTGTGATTCTTGGGGTTTGAAATTTCTTCTCTAAGAGTACTGAGGATGAAGTCTGGTGTGGGAAGATCGGGATCTCCTATTCCAAAGGAGATTAGGTCGATTCCTCTCGATTTCTTCTCAAGAACTGCTTTCTCCATCTCACTAAACAGATATTTAGGAAGCCTATCCAGTCGCTGTGTCCTTTCAGTTGTCAATCGAGTCGTCACCAAACATTTTTGCTTCGAAAACTTTCTCAACCGACCCCTCCAAAGTTATCGTGCTACCGAGTCTCACGAACAATTTTCCACCCAGTAGATTCACCTTCACGTTTCTTCCAGTCTTGCCGAGTCTATGTGCAACTGCTACGCTTGCGCATGCTCCTGTTCCACAAGCGGTAGTCTCCCCGACTCCTCGTTCCCAAGTTCGCACACTGATTTCACCTTCATCTTTAACTGTGATGAATTCAACGTTCGTGCCCTTGGGAAAGATTGAATCTTTTTCGATTCTGGGTCCAATTTCGTTGACTGGAAACGATTCAAGATTTGATACGAGTGTTACACAATGAGGATTGCCTATCGAAACACATGTTATGTTGAATTCCCTCTCATCGATTTTGAATGGCGCGTTTACACATTCGCCTTTCCCAACCATTGGAATGTCATCTCGTCTGAAAGAGGGAGCACCCATGTCAACCCGCACATCCGCCAGATTTCCTCTCTGTTCCAAGATCTCCACTCGCCTAGGTCCTGCCAAAGTTTCGACATTCATCTTTTTCTTCTTGACGATTTCGTTGTCGTAGCAATATTTTGCAATGCATCTTATTCCGTTGCCACACATCTCAGCTTCGCTGCCGTCTGAGTTGAGGATTCTCATTCTGAAGTCAGCGGTCTCGGAGTTGCGTACTATGAGAAGCCCGTCGGCTCCTACGGAGAAACGTCTACTGCAAAGCCTCTTAGCAAGCTTAGAAAGTTCTTTCTGAGGAATTCTCTCGTTTCTATCATCTATTACTATGTAGTCGTTTCCGAGACCGTGCATTTTCCAAAATCTCATTGCGTATCCCAATCTGAACGTGACTTCTTTTCGGTCTGATTTAAGCGATCAACTCTAGCTTGCAGAATGTTTGGGCAGTGTTCAACCTATTTGAGCCACTCCGCTATCTTCTGACCCGCTGTTAATGTTTCAAGTTGTTCCCTTTCCCTTATGACTGCACATCTGCCATCTCTTACGAGAACCTCGGCGGAGCGTGGTCTAGAATTGTACTGGGAGCTCATGACAAACCCGTAAGCACCCGCATTTAATACCGCCAGGATGTCTCCGCTTCGAGTTTCCTCAAGTTTTCTGTCTCGTCCGAATGAGTCACCGGATTCGCATAGCGGCCCGACAATGTCACATGCCCTTTCAGTTCCGGGTCTGCTGGCATTTGCTAGAATTATCTCATGATATGAACCGTACATGGCTGGCCTGATCAGAGTGTTGAATCCCGCATCCACTCCAACGAATTCTTTGAATGGTGTCTTCTTGACAGAGTTGACTCTTGTGAGTAGGATTCCTGCATCGCAGACAATGTATCTTCCGGGTTCAATGCCCAAGGCAGGTTCCCCAAGCCCATATTCTGATACGTGATTCTTGAACAGAGAGACGATATGTTCGCTTGTCTTTTCCAAGTCAATCTCCTGTTCTTCAGGTTTGTATGGGACGCCGAAGCCTCCTCCGATGTCTACAAATTCGAAGTTCACTCCAAGATTATCATGCACTTCCTTAGCAATAGTCAGAAGATTTTCTATTGCTTCAAAGTAGGGTGCGGGATCTAGTATGCCAGATCCAATATGCATCTGAATTCCGAATCTCTCTACCCCAGCATCTTTGGCCATCTTATATGCCTGATGTGCATCCTTCTTGAGCAGCCCAAATTTGGAGTCTCTTAAACCTGTAACGCAATGTTCGTGGTGGCCTGCCCCAACTTCAGGATTCACTCTAACCGATACGATGGATGGCTTTGTTTTTCCAAGAAGCTGTTCCATCTGATGAAGAGAATCTACATTTATCGTGACATGCGATTTGATTGCGTAGTCAAGCTCCTCTTCGCTCACACTTGTTCCAGTGTAAAGGATACGTTCTGGATCGACGCCCGACCTCAAAGCAAGATGTATTTCACCCGGTGAGAGCACGTCTAGGAAACTTCCTTCGTCACGCAGAATCATAAGGACCGATAGGTTCGTGTTTGCTTTTGCTGCATAATAGATTCTTGTCTTGTCGTAGCGTTCGTGAAATGCCTTGTTCAATCTTCGATAGTTGTCGCGGATTCTGCCTTCACTCAAGACGTACAGCGGCGTTCCGAATCTAGAGGCAAGCTCAACAAGTGCCGTTTTTTCAAAGTACAATGCTCCATATTTTCTTTCGAGCAGTCCGCTTCTGAATAGACTAGGCTGAGACAAATATTCAATCACCATTTAGCGAGTTTCAATCTCTACTGTCGTAGAACATCTTCCATGGCATAGACTGTGGGGGCGGATTGTTTGTTCAACCATTCCGCTGCGTACAATACTCCTTGAGCAAATACACTCCTTGAGAATGCAATATGCTCTATTCTGATCATTTCGTGTTGACCTGCAATTATCACATCATGTACTCCAGGAATTCCTCCAGCTCTTACAGAAAGCAATTCCAGTTGCCCCTCATGCCTCTTCGACATACCTTCTCTTCCATAGATCCTTTCTGAATAGCCTCGCAAAGCCGAGAGTATGTCACCGATCTTTTTTGCGGTTCCGCTCGGTGCATCAGCTTTTCCCGAGTGATGCGCCTCCACCACACTGAAGTCGTATCCTTCTGGAAACAGTCTGCACATCTCCAACATCTTGAACAATATGTTTACCCCAATGGAGAAATTGGGTGATATGACTGCAGGAACTTTCCCATTCAAGATTCCCCTTACCCTCCGCATTTGATCATCTGTGAATCCGGTTGTTCCCATAACCACTTTCTTACCTAGTCGAACCGCCGTGGGAATATTCGTTAACTCTGCTGAGGGAGTTGTGAACGAAACATAGACATCTGCGTCTCCAAGAGCTTGCTCAAGACCTTGTTGGGGAACTATCTTCAGATCTGCGGGCGACAGCCCAAGTTGCCCCAAACTTTTCCCCACATTTTCACTGTCCGGAACAGTGACGGCGCCAACGACTTCGAAGTTTCTGGATGCTGCCTCTCTGATTACTGTGCTTCCCATCCTTCCGTCTGCGCCAACAACGCATATCTTAGTAGGTTTCATAGCGAAGGTCCCTCCAGTATCGATCCTCGTAAAGCCTCTTTTGAAGGTCTACATCAAAAAACTCCTCAACAGGTTGGAGTATCTCTGGGTTGTTCTTGTACACTGCTCGCGCTTTCTCCAAAAGGAGTTCAACACCCTTTCTTGTCATCTTGCCAAGTGGGGCTCTGCACGGTCCAGCAGGCATTCCAATTATGTTCATAAGTGTCTTGCAGGGCAATGGGTTTCTCGCCTTGCATGGAACCGTGCCCTGAGTAGTTGTTTCGTCAGTTTTTACAGTGACTGTTTGGAATAGGGGTTTAAGTGCTTCTGCAAATCTACTTGCCTTCTCAAGCTGACCGCCTAGAATAGATTCGCACATTTCGTGAACAGCTTTCGGTGCAATATTAGATACAACGGATATGACACCACATGCTCTAATGTCATTCATCGTCATGAGCTCGTAAGTTCTATCATCGTCTCCCGAGAGTATATCGAACTTATCGCCACAAAGTCTCCGTGTCAGTCGAGCATTATCAAAATCTCCCGTAGCCTCCTTGACTGCATTCACGTTTCTACAGGTTTCGTGAAGAATTGCAAGATCCTGTGGCATAATCTGCGTTCCAGTCCTCCCGGGTATGACGTACGGGATCAACTGCATTCCCGGAACATTTCTTGCGATATACTCATAGTGCTCCTTTCTGATCTCGATAGAGCTTGGACCATTATAATACGGATCTACCAACAAAGCTGCCTTAGCGCCAAGGTCCGAACTTTTCTTGGTTGCTTCAAGAGCCTCCTCGGTGCTATTGCTACCCGTCCCCGCGACTACAAGGAACCTTTCACCTCCAGAGTTGAGCGCTCGCTCAATGACCGTCATATGTTCATCCCAACTCAGAGTTGGAGACTCGCCAGTAGTCCCAACCATAACAACACCACTAGTTCTTGATTGAGCCTGGAAATCCAACAGTCTCCCAAGACCATCGTAGTCAACTGTAGAATCTCTCATTGGCGTGACTAGGGCTGTGTAGCACCCGCTGAACAAATTCATGTTTTCACCATACGAATTGGGCCATCATGGATACGCTTCTTAAAAAAACTTTCGTATGTTCCTACGTGTTTAGTAGTTCTTTTACGAATAACGTAGTTTCGATACCTACAGTCGCAACTTCTTGAAAAGCCGGAGACTATTGTTTTCACAAGCGTAGTCTTACTGTCTCACTGTAACGAAACTCGTAGAGGTCCATCTCTTGAATGAATCGACGGGTATTAGATCGAATAACCGTTCGCTCTCAGAGAATCCAACAGTGCCTGTCTATTGAAACCAACAACAACTGTTCCATTAACGTCTATGACCGGGACCCCCCTTTGACCCGTCCTATTCACCATCTCTTGAGCAGCAACTGGATCTGCTGCCACATCCACTTCCCGAAATGAAACACCAATCAATGTCAGAAACTCTTTGGCCGCGTTGCAGTAAGAACATGTCGGAGTAGTGTAGACCGTAACGTTCATTTTGTTACACTCGTTGCGAGGGTTTTGCGCTGCACGCTAATAAGATTTTTCCAGTTGCAACGCACTTCAAATATGTATTCAGTGTTCTGATTCGTAGAGAAGTGCACACATATGCTAGAGGCCCTTGATGCACTGATGACGGAGCGAAGAATCGACGCAGTGTTGGTCTATGGGAGTAGTACCTTCGGAAATCCTGAGCTATGCTACGTTGTAGGCGCAAATCTCGCAAGGGGCGGGATATACGTGAAGCAGAGAATGAAAGATCCGGTTCTAATTGTTAGCAACATAGACTCAGGAGAAGCGTCTAAGGGTCTCGTGAAAGACGTCAGAACCTATTCAGAATATGGATACGAAAGACTTGTAGCGAGGTATGGCAGGAACAAAGCAGGTTCATTACTGTTCGATCGAATTCTTAAGAAGCACAGAACAAAAGGCAGGATTGGACTCTACGGTAGGAATGATGCAAACGATGTTCTAGAACTGTCAAAGCGTCTTCGAAGACTAGGATACACAATTGTTGGAGAACCGCATCCAAGTGTTCTTGAAGCTGCAATGGAGACAAAGACTCTCCTTGAAACAGATAAGATCGGAAATGTGGGCAAAAAGACCGAGAGAGTTGTCAAGAAGATTATCGAATTCCTGAAGAACTGCGAAATAGAGGGAGAGTATCTGACGCATGAAGCAAAGAAAGTGACCGTAGGAATCGTTAAGGTTCTTACTAGACGCTATCTTGCTGAAGAAAACCTTGTGGCTCCAGAAGATGTGATTATTGCCGTGGGGCCAAAATCTGCTGACCCTCACTATCCTGGAGTCGATAGTGACCTCGTTATGATTGATCAACCGATTGTTTTCGATATCTTCCCAGAAGAAATAGGAGGCTACTGTTTCGATATGACAAGAACATTTGTTTTCGGCAAAGCGTCAGAGAGAATTAGAAAGATGTATGAGGCGGTGCGTGAAGCTCAACAAATCACTTTTGATCTCATCGAAGAAGGAAGGAGGGCAGAGACATTGATGAACACCGTTTGTGATCATTTTGCAGGTAATGGATTCAAAACTATCCGCGACCTCGTAAGGGGTGTTAAAGAAGCTGAAAAGGTGGGTTTTGTTCATTCGTTGGGGCATGGTGTGGGCTTGACAATAGGTGAGAGACCGTATTTGTCGTTGAATAGTGACGACGTTTTAAAGTCTGGGAACGTCTTTACGGTCGAACCTGGACTCTATGACCCTGAATTTGGCGGAGTGAGGATTGAAGACGTGGTTGCTTTGACAGAGTCGGGTGTGACTAACTTGACAAGTTACGAGAAAACGTTAGATGCTGAAATGTTAAAGTAGAGAGATGGTTTGAATGATTCTTGAGCGTCTGGTCTCGTCGGGCGGCGTCGTTTTTCGAAGGGCCGACTCGCAAATCTTCTATCTTCTCCTAGGGTTCAAACGCAGGAATATTTGGTGTCTTCCCAAGGGCTTGATTGAGCAGGGTGAAACTGAGGTTGAGGCGGCGACGCGTGAAGTTAGAGAGGAGACTGGAGTGAGCGATCTCAAACTTGTTGACAAGATAGGCACTATCAGGTATCAATTTGGTTACAGGGAGAAGCGGTTTGACAAGACCGTCCATTTCTTTCTTTTCGAAACCAATCAAGTTGAGACAACGGTAGGAACAGAGCACGATGTCTACGCGTGGTTACCCTTCGAGAAAGCTATCAAAACGATGTCGTATCCAAACGAAAGAGACACCCTTGAAAGAGCTAACTTGATGGTCACAGCTTTGATTAAAGAGCAGTCGACGACCGAGACTTCACAGGGGAACGAATCTTAGAAACCTAAGCCAGCACCCATTATCTATGGTGGGTTACTGCATGTGCATGGACATTTGAATGAACCCTGAAGATGATTGTAGACTTCAGTTGTTTCCTCTAACGTCCTGTCGGTCTGTGAAGATCCATAAACCACAAAGTATCTACCAGATTTTTCACAGCGTAGATGAGCCGCCCAGAGTTCTCGCTGACCCACGCTTTTGCTAAAGAGCGAAGTGGATCTTACAGTTGCACTGATGCGTGTATAGACCGCTCTATGACCACATACCTGAAACTCCTTTTGGTCAAGTACCTGAATGCCCCCAATCTGTCCATCTTTCTTAATCCTTTGGACACTCGCCTTAACTTGGTCATCCAGAGTAGCAAACTTTTTTTGAATAGAATCTATCAGCCCCCAAGAAACGAACATCCTAGTTCCATCTTGCGCCTTGAAGGCAACATCACCCTTGGCATGCTCCGACTTCGGGTTCAACTCAACTCTCCAAGTGCTGGGGTAACCTACTTGAAAACCGTACACCGCGAATTGATCGTAATCCATTTCCTTCGTCACGATATCTCCGCTAGGATCACCTACTCCTAATAAAGTCTGGGGTAAAATCAACCTCGCGAAACCATTGCAGACCCACTGCCCCGACAACCTGATGGAAGACACTCGTGCGGATCACCAAAACCAAACTTGACAGGGTCTCGAGATCCTTCAACAAAGCTTATCACGCTAGATACCTAACCACTGCTTAGAGGATACTTATGGAAGCTTTTGTTCTCTTACGTGCAACAGGTGATCATCGAATTCTCATGAGGTCATTAGCACGTGACAGGAATGTTACGAGAATCTACAATATCTCTGGAGACAATGATATTCTGATTGAAATCAGCTCAAAGAACTTGGAAGAGTTTAAAGATGTTCTAAACCGTATAAGGTCGACGAAGGGAGTAATCAGCGCCGCATCCTACATAGTCCTTGTAAAATACAAGTAGGCTACGGAACGTAGCTAAGCTCATCCTTTGTGGTAAAGACAGTAATGATTGTATGGGTTCTAACAACTCCCTCTAGAGCTCGAATCTTCGACATAACCAACTGCTGAAGTTCGTCAATATTATTGGCAACGGCCTCCACAAGAAGATCGAAATCTCCAGTTGTACCCTTCACCTTAAGTATCTCCCGATTCCTTGCGATTTTCTCAGCAAGCTGTCTCTCCTTTCCAGGAACTGTCGATACAAACACGTAAGCGGATACATTCTTCCCATAGATCTTAGAATCTACAAGAATACATTTTCGATAAGCACCCTTAACCTTCATTTTCTTAAGACGATTGTGAATAGTTACAGAGGTTGTTCCCAGTCTTGAAGCCATATCCGCATATGTCAATTCTGGATTCTTATACAACATCTGCAGTATCTTGAAATCCGTCTCTCCGACTCTCTGACGCCTCAAACAACTCTCACACTCATCCAGTAATGTCCAATCCTTATTTGAATACTTGGATTAAGCATCATACGAACCGGTGACCTACATGTAAGATGTCTGTCGAATGAAACCAAAATCGTCGTTCTATTGCACGATTGGAGATTCCTGCAAAACGATCTTGATTAGAGAATCCATGGGACTGAAACTCCATATCCACTGTTTTTGATTGGCATAATCTGGGCACTATCAGGCTAACATGGCGTGGACAGCAGATTGGTCCGACAAGTTTCTTAGAAAAAGGAATTAGGTCGCGTTGTCCGAATTTGGATTCATACCTACCTTACGACTTCTTCCACTTCATTGTACCATTTCTGTTTGGTTCCGATTCTTGCTCTCATTTTCCACTTGAATGATTTTGGACGTTCCTCGATAGCTTTGAGAAGTAAATCCAAATTCAGTTTCAACTTCTGCTTCTCTTGAGGCGGTATGACCTCAAAGTCATCGACACGCTGCCTAATCTTGTTCAAGTTCGTCGTGAACGTGTGGTAGAAACCCCAGTCCTCGGCTAGGAGTCGGGATATGTAATCTGCGTTGACCGTTTCTTTGTCATTGTCTCCTATATCATGCTCAATGAGTAGAACGATTGTGTCTTTCACGTCCTTTTCGTTCAGCTTAACTATTTGCATTTTTGCCAACAAATAGTCGGTGAGTGACACTGTAGGGTAATCGATTTCCAAGCGTCCCTCAAACTCTATGACATGACACATCTCCAGTCTGTCCAAGAATATGTCGCAGATGCGTTTGTTGCTCCTGTCGTAGAAGAATTTTCTATATCTTAAACCGCGATCCATCATTGCGCTAAGGTACTGTTTTGTGTCATATCCTAGATCTGCAAAGACTTTGTCAATATCCTCAGACTGTTTCTCGTACCCTACAAAATCTAGATCAGTCAACTCCCTCCCTAGCGCCTTGTGCAATTCTATGTGATTAGAGCAGTGAATTCTAAGGGCTGCTGCACCTATGACCCGAAGGGTCACCCCTTTCTTTCTTGCATATTCAACGACTCTCAGAGCTTCCTGTAAATAATCTGAGAGAGGCTCCGAAGACACGTTAGAGGATTGAGTCATGTATTTCGCGCTCATATTTTGCGCAACGATATTTAACACTACCTTTCCAAACGAAGACATGAGAAAAAGTCGAAAACAGTGGGAAGACTTAAATTTCGTGGGATGTTTCTTAGCAATGGGGAAAATCTTTTGACACAAGAAGTATTCGTCAGGAAAGCATCAGGTCTCGTCAGAAGTGTTGGTGCATTCGACGCGCTCGTCATGTGCATTCTAATTCCAGGAATATTCTGGCCTTGGGTCTACCAACTCTGGGCTGTCGGCCTCTACGGTCCCGGTGTACATATGCCACTTTCGGCGTTACTGGCTATTGTGATGATGATTCCAAATGCTGTCATGTACGTGATGTTTTCGATAGCTATGCCAAGATCGGGAGGCGACTACATCTGGGTTGGACGCGTGCTTCATCCTGCGCTTGGCTTCACAGTGAACTGGTACATCACCTTGATACTGCTTAGTTGGGCAGGTCCTTTTGCGTCTTGGATAACAGAGTGGGGTATCGCTCCCGTATTTTGGACGTTCGGAACAATGACTGCCAATTCTGCGTTCATTGGCATTAGTGATTTCATTCTGATTCCACATGTCAAACTGGCCATTGGTACTGGAATACTCTTGATAATGGCGGTTCTATCGATACTGGGCTCGAAATGGGAGTTTAGGGCAGAGTGGGTCTCCGTGATTCTAGGGTACATAGGACTGGTTGTGTGGGTCGCGGTTATGCTTACCGGAGCTCCCATGTTTGCGGAGAGAATGGCCACGCTAACAAATGGACAGGTAACATTCCAAGGCGTTATCGATGCAGCCAAAACTGATGGTTGGGACGTTGCAGCTGCGCTACCGACCGGCCTCGCAATCACGGGTTTTTCTACAACATATACGACGCTTAACTTTCTCGGTTACACAAACTCCGCCTACATTGCTGGAGAGATGAAAGGCGTCACGAGATCGCACATAATCGCCATAATTGGATCGCTCTTCCTCTTCGGTTTCACAGCGTTTGGACTCTATATGGTCTATGATGCTGCATTAGGCGCAGTATTCATCAACAGCTTAGCACACCTAGACATATCAGGAAACCCGTACTACTGGAACTGGTTCCCAATCGAACCCCTTGGAAGCGTTCTGTCAATGTTCGCCACAGACAATCCATTGATCCCACCGTTCCTCTGCATAACGTTCTCTTTCGGCGCTTTCGGAGCGGCACTTGGATTGTTCCTTTCAAGTGTCAGAAACATATTCGCTTGGTCATTCGACAGAGTACTCCCTGCGTCACTCTCTCTGGTTGACAAACGCTTCAGATCACCTTACGCTGCCATAATCGCAATATTCGTGATTGCCTTCCTTGAAAACGCCCTGTACGTCTACACAACCGCTCTCAAATGGTTCCTCTACTCCATCTTGGCTTGGTGGATTGGCATGATAGTCGTGGCCATCGCTGGAATAGTATTCCCATGGAAGAGGAAAGACATATTCGACATGGCCCCTGAATTCGCCAAGAAGAAGATAGGCGGCGTACCCGTAATATCAATAGCTTCAGCGATATCTATACCCATATCATTGTACATAGCCGCTGCGTCTGTGAACCCAGCGATCTACGGAACCATCGACTTAACCTACATAGCGACAACGATCATAACCTTCTTGATTGCCCCAGTAATCTACTACATCTCGTACGCATACTACAAGTCCAAGGGAATACCAATTAAGCTAGCTCACGAGAGAATTCCGCCAGAATGACGTGACTCAAATTCCCTTCCTTCTTTTTTCCTAGTATTTCTTAGATCTATTGGCATCTGATCTCTTTGTTGCAGGCCGCGTCAAACTCTTTAGATATTCAGATACGATAGTCCTAGCTGCAGGATCAGGTTCATCGATGACTAAGCCACGCAGCTCCGTCGAAGGAATTGGATGTCACAGAATAGATGTGAATGGGTGGATAAGGCTTCATCTTGAGGGCACACCCTTTGAGATAGGCTATGGCCATGGTTTCCTATTGGCCAACGAGATAATAGAAGCCGTTAGGCTATCGAAAGCTTACGGAGAAAATGTCTACAAAAGGCCTTGGTCCTTTTTTAGAAAGGCAGCGGATGAGCTGTACCTACCAAAGACTCCGCAGAATCAGAGAGATGAGATGAAAGGGATACTCAGCGGAATCAGAGGAAGACGCATCAAGAAGATAGATCTGATAGACATAGTGGCAATAAACGGCCTTCTCGACACTTTCTCATACCACTATTGGCTTAGCGGTTACGAGAAGACGCAGAAAGGTCCAGGTGGACACTGCAGCGCCTTCATCGCGACAGGTGGAGCAACAAAGAACGGCCAGATAATCATGGCTCACAATACATGGCTCGGGTACATCTTGGGTTCCACTTACAATGTCATAGTCAGCATCAAGCCTTCCAAAGGAAATGAGATTCTCTTCCAGAGTTGGCCGGGATCAATTCAAGGATCCGGCATCGACTGGTACATCAATAGCAGTGGATTGATGGTTACCAATACAACCATTGGAGGGATACTAACGTTCAAAGAAGAGGGAACACCGTATTTCGTTCGGGCGAGGAAGGCCATCCAAGAGGCTCAATCCACAGATCAGTGGCTGAAGATCATGTTGCGAGATAACAATGGCGGAGATGCAAGCGACTGGCTTGTGGGAGATGCGAAAACAGGAGAGATCACATGGTTTGAACTAGGCACTGATCATCATGCTATCAAAAGAACGTTCGATGGTACTTTCGTTAGCTGCAATTTGAGTCTTGATTCAAAAGTAAGAACAGAAACCAATGTTGACTACAATGACATGTCCACTTCTTCAGCGTCAAGACACGCAAGATGGGAACAACTGATGGAACAGTATAAAGGTCAGATTGATATTGAGTATGCAAAACAGTTCTTGGCAGATCACTTTGATTGCTCATTGAACCGAGATTCTCCGAACAGGGGAACGCTCTGTGGCCACGTGGAGGACGACAAGAGAGGATGGCCGGAGTGGGAATGTGGCCCCAACTATCCTGCCGGAACGGTAGATGGAAAAACTACAAGTACCTTTCTGACGCTTCAAGGAAGCACTTGGGCACGTTGGGGGAAACCCTGTGGTACCGACTTTCTTTCCACGGAATTCCTCAAGACTCACCCAGAGTACTCTTGGATGCAACCCTACTTGCGAGATCTAATCTCTTATCCATGGACCCTTTTCTCTGTCTATCCTCACTGGCCAAAGAAAGGAAGAACACATCACTGACTTCATTTTTTGACAGTCAGATGATGCCCAATTCCTTTCCAATCTTCTCAAGTTTTGAAATTGCTAATTCAAGATCCTCTCTCATCAAAGCTGCATTCATTATGGTTCTGATACGAGCTTTGTCTCTAGCTACCATAGGGAAGACTATCGGTAACGCGAAAACCCCCTCTTGGAACAACCTGTCACTCATCCTTCTGGCCAAACTGCTTTCACCGACAATTACAGGCGTTATTGGTGTCTCACTTATTCCTATGTCAAATCCCAGCTCCTTTAGTGCCTTTTTGAAGAAGTTCGTATTGTTCCAAAGATTCTTAACATGCTCTGGTTCGTTTTCAAGGACGTCCAATGCAGCTATTGATGCGGCTGCCACTGCTGGCGGATGCGATCCACTCAGCAGCCAAGTTCTGGATTTGTTGTAGGCAAAATTGATCAAGTCTCCACTACCAGAAACATATCCTCCTACTACACCAAATGCCTTGGAAAACGTTCCCATTTCCACATGCACCTTGCCCTCCAGATTGAAATGAGAAGTTATCCCTCTACCCTTGTCTCCAAGTACTCCATCTCCGTGAGCGTCATCAACATAGGTCATCGCCCCATATCCTTCTGCAAGAGAAACAATCTTGTCGAGGGGTGCGATATCACCGTCCATGCTGAAAACCCCATCGCTGACGATCAATATCCTACGGTAATTCTTCTTTTCAGCTTCCTCAAGCACCTTTCCCAGATCATCCATATTCCTGTGTTTGTATACAGTGCGCTCCGCGTAGCTAAGACGCACACCATCTATGATGCTGCCATGATTCAATTCATCACTTATTATGATGTCACCCTTTCCAACGAGTTGAGGTATAAGACCCGCGTTGGCTGCAAACCCTGTCTGATAGGCTAGAGCAGCCTCGGTACGCTTGAATTGTGCAATTCTCTTCTCAAGTTCAATGTGCAGTGTCATGTTACCTGCTATCGCTCTAACCGATCCTGATCCAGCGCCGTACTTTCTAACGGCCTCAATAGCTGCCTTCTTTACCTCAGGATGATTGGTCAGACCCAAATAGTTGTTCGAGCAAAGCATCAGAACATTCTTTCCATCAACCTTGCATCGTGGTGTGCTCGCACCCTCAAGCACGTGCAGCTTCCAATTGAGCGACTTCTCAACTAGTTCCTTGTATTCTTCTTTGAGGAAACTTCTGGGATCTCTCACCTTCATCTCTCCTCTTCAATTTCAGATTTAATAACGAATAAGCAAGATTTGCTTAATCAAATAGATTCTTTTCTAATGACTACTTAAAGGGAAATCACCTTACTAGACGATAGTTGTCTCCCCTCCCTTCTGTTGAGACCTCGCAACCACTTTGGCTCCTTCTTTCGCAATATCGCCACCTTCCCATGGAGTCTCAATTGTTTTCACCAAGTTTGACATAATATCCAATCAATGAAGGGTTATCTCAACTATGCAGCGATTCAAGATGACGTTTCGTTGATACTTTGCCGAAGAGCTTGTGAAGGAATCATTTGGATAGTTTCTTGCGCAGTTTCTCTATCATATCCTCAGTCATTTTGTCAAGAGTGAACATAGGTCTCCAGTTCCATTCTTCTCTGGCAGCCGAATCGTCTAGCGAAGTGGGCCACGAATCCGCGATCGTTTGACGATAGTCAGGCTTGTATGTACATACAAAACTCGGGATGATTTTTCCTATGGACTTCGCAAGTTCACCTGCAGAAAAGCTCATCGAGTTAACATTGAACACTCGATGTTTCAATCGTGATGCATCAATCATTGCCAAGTCGATAAGAGCTTTGATTGCATCCGGAATGTACATCATAGGTAAGACCGTATCCTCTCTGACAAAACATGTGTACGGCTTGTTCTTCACTGCAGCGTAATACATTTCAACTGAGTAGTCTGTTGTGCCGCCTCCAGGTACAGCCTGACTGCTAATAATTCCGGGAAATCGTATGGAACGCGTGTCAACTTTGTATTTGTGGAAGTAGTAGTCCTGCAATAGTTCACCACATACTTTCGTTATTCCATACATGGTTTTCGGCTGCATTATCGTGTCATTAGGCGTGTTAATCCTAGGGGCATCTGCACCGAACACCGCGATCGAACTTGCGGAGATCACCTTATCCAATCCGTGTTTTCGTGCAACTTCCAGTACATTGTATAAACCTCCCATGTTTACTTCATAGCAGAGCTGAGGATTCATTTCGCCGACAGCTGAAAGAATGGACGCCATGTGAAATATCATGTCTACATTTTCTTCAACGACTACTCTTGCCAACTGCTCTCGATCTACCACATTCAAGTACCTGAATGGCCCCGAACTTCTGAATGCGTTCGTTGGCTTAGTCGTGTGACCGGCCGCTATTACAGACTCTCTTCCATACTTTGCGCGCAGAGCTTGGACGAGTTCAGTTCCAATTTGCCCAACCGCACCGGTTACGAGTATCTTTTTCAATAAGATCGCAACCTCTTTGGTTTACTAATTGCACCGACACTCCTTGGTATGACTTCAATATGTGATGTATTTCATCGTATTTCCCATAATAAAGTTACGTCTGACGCCCATTACCTTAACTAAGTTAAGGGCTCCATAGCTAGACTTTAAGTAGCTTGAAGAAACCTAATACAACGGAAGTGGGAACATGGTCAAGGTTCTAGCAGCACGCTATTATGAACCTCGCAAACCTTTGAGACTTGAACAAGTGGAACTTCCAAAAGTGGGAGATGATGATGTACTTGTTAAGATAAGGGCGGCAGGTGTCTGTCACTCTGACTTGCACACGATTAATGGCCTTTTCCCCCCGGCAAAGTCTCCTCCAATAACACTTGGTCACGAAATGTCGGGAATTGTTGAAGAGAAAGGCAAGAATGTTGAGAAGGTTGAAATCGGCGATCATGTGGGAGCAGATTACGTTCTCAGCTGCGGTACATGTAGCTACTGTATTGCTGGAAAAGACAATCTATGCGACAATTTCAAGGTCATGGCTGTCAACGCTGACGGAGCATGGACCGAAAAGATTGTGGTTCCACAACGTCATATCCACAAGCTTCCGCGAAATGTCGATTTTCCTGAAGGGGCAATAATGAACTGTGCGGTAATGACTTCTTATCACGCGTTGAAACTCGCACAAGTCTCGGCGGGAGATACAGTCTTAGTGTACGGACTTGGAGGAGTTGGGATCAATGCAATACAGTGGGCAAAGATCTTTGGCGCCACCGAAATCATTGGCGTCGACATGGAAGAAGGTAAACTGGAGCTTGCCAAGAAGATGGGAGCTACAGCTACTGTCAATCCAAAGAAGGAAGATCCTGTACAACGCGTTCGTGAAATAACAGGCGGCGGAGTCGACATTGGTTTCGAAATAATTGGACTTGTAGACACCGTGAAGAAGATGATAGGATGTGTAAAGAAAGGCGGAAAGGCTGTCATGGTAGGGATGTGTTTCGACAACGTTCCTATCTCTCCTGTTAACGATGTGATGACGCCGGAGATCAGACTTATGAGCCCCCAAGACCATCTAAAGGCCGAGATCCCGCAAGTATTGAAATTCATCGAGAACGGACGATTCGACCTTTCACACTCAGTTAGCCACAAACTACCCCTCAAAGAAGTAAACGAAGGCGTCCGAATATTGAACGAGAGAATAGGAAACCCTGTTAGAGTAGTGCTAGAACCATAGACAAACGTTAATCTGGCAGGGAATTTTCATCTACTTTTGAATAGGCAACGCAGGCGAAGTGTGCACCCTAATATCCTGATGCAGAAAACCTATTCGAATCATGAATAGTGGGTTAGTCTAACATTACAAAAAAAACAAAAGAAAAAGTCAGAGAATTGCAGAAGATTCTAGAATCTTCGTCTTCTTCCTCGGAATCCTCCGCCACCGCCGCGTCCGCCTCGTCCTCCTCCGCGATATCCTCCGTCATCTCGATAGCTTGGGCGGAAGCTTGGATACCTACGTTCCTGCTCAAACTTTTTGTCGGATAGGTTGTTCTTGTCGTTGACTTCTGCGATGCTTCCCTGAGAAGCTTCGAAACTGCCAAACCTTCCGATGTTTAGTCGCATGGAACCTTTGAAGAGAGAGACATAGCCATTCTTAACGTCGATCACGTCGCCTTCCTTGACCTTGTCGATGTTGTCATCCCACAGAGTCATATAGATGGAGCCTGTCTCGTCTGCAACGAGTGCATCGGAAACTTTATGGGATGTACCATCGGTTCGAGAGACTGTCTCTCTGACCTCACCTTTCGAAACAACCTTCACCGTTAGGTTCAGCTGTCTCGATTGTGGATTCAGACCTTCTACTTTAACGCTCGCCGGTGTCGGCGGCTGTTCTGGGTACGACATATCTGGTTGCACTCACCTTAAGGATGGGCTCTCAAGAGTTGGTGAGCCCTCTTAAGGATTATGTTTGGATGAAAGGAGTGATCATGACCGCTACTAGAATAAACTGAGACTTCAGTTGCAATTAGGAATAGAGTTTCCGATGAAATGTTGAGTTGGGAACTGGTGTTGTGAAGAAGTTCTGCGCCTAAAGTGGAACCTCGATGAACAGGCGTTCCAAGAGTTCTTTGTATCTGTTTCTAATCGTAACTTCTGTGACGTTGGCTATCTCAGCTATCTCTCTTTGAGTCTTTCTTTCATTCATGAGGACTGTGGCTATGTAAGTTGCGGCTGCGGCTATTCCAGTGGGTCCTCGTCCACTCGTCAACTTCATCTGTTTAGCGATCTCCAAAATTCTTATCGCTATAGCTTCAGCCTTTCCTGAGACGATGAGTTTGTTTGAGAAACGGGCTGCGTAGTTTCGACTGGTTGATGGTGGAACGAAAGTTTCGAGTTCACGAACCATGAAACGATAGCTTCGTCCTATGTCCTTCTTGTTCAAAGTGGATGCGGTAGCGATCTCATCAAGTGTGCGTGGTACCCCGCACTGTCGACAACTCATGTAAACGGCTGCGGCTGTAACGTTGTGAATAGATCTTCCTCTAATTAGTCGTTTCTTTATGGCCTTCCTATAGACCACTGAAGCTGTCTCAACAATATTCTTGGGGAGGTTTAGTGCAGATGCAATCTTGCTTAATTCGGATAGTGCGACTGCGAGATTTCTTTCGGTGGCATCTGAAACTCTTACTCGTCGCTGCCATTTTCTCAGTCGGTAGAGTTCCATTCTTTGAGCCGGATCGAATTTCTTTCCAACTGCGCGTTTGTCTCGCCAGTCGATTACTGTTGAAAGCCCTTTGTCGTGAATTGTGTAGGTGAGTGGAGCTCCAACTCTTGTTCGTTTGGTTTTCTGTTCGTCATCAAATGCCCTCCACTCGGGGCCTGGGTTACTCAATTTCTCTGCGATTACGCATCCGCATGCCATGCAGACAACTTCAGCCGCATCGTAGTCACGCATCAATTTGGAGCTGCCGCATTCTGGGCATGCCCGCAGTTTTGATTGATTTGGATTTATGGTAGTAACTTCTTCTAGTCCTGGGTCTTCTGACAATATCTCACCATTCACGCCTTTTCATCGGAAGCGTACACGACTCTTCCAACTAGAGCGGAAGGCTCCGAGACTGTGGGTTTGATCGAAACGTAGGGATTCGCGACGGGACCGAAAGCGTCAAAGACAAAACCCACTTGTCTCAATTTGTTGTCGAAGATTTTTGTTCGCAATCGAGGCAATGAACCTGTTTCAAGTTTCAATATGAGGCTTCGGCTTTTTGATAGGTGAAGAATTTTACCGAGCCTCTTCAATCTTGTGTATTCACTCCCCGACTGTTGAGGGACTGGAAGAGTAAGAATCAAAATATAAACGTAGCTTTGATATGCAACATTCACGTGAAAGGAGTATGGACTCGAGACAAGAAACACAGTGCATATGTCAATGAGATGCACATAGGAAACTGTTTGCGAAGAGAATTTGTCTCGAATATGATCTGCGATACCATAGAAACTTTGCACAGAATTTTTTTCGGAAATATTCTATTTTATTTTTTGCGTTGAATGATGATTAACGCATGCAGAGGCCTATGAATTCGCTCGAATGTGAATTCCTTTTTTGACCCAACACCTTGAGCGATTGGGGGCAGCGGGCTAAACGCCTCGGCCGAAGCCTCGGCGCGCACACCCCTGCTCCATCAACCTTATCTTCTGTAAGAGCCCTCGTCCAGCCAATGGGCTTGTTACCAAGTCCTCAGGCTGGATCGGCCGCCTATTTTCGGGAGAGGCTTCGGGCTTAGATGCTTTCAGCCCTTATCCTCGATAACGTGGCTGCCCGGCAATGCCCTGTCGGACAACCGGTAAACTAGAGGTTACGATACCCCGTTCCTCTCGTACTAGGGGCGCCTTCCCCTCAGGCGACCAACACTCCCAGCAGGTAAAAACCGTCCTGTCTCGCGACGGACTAAACCCATCTCGCATTCCCCTTTGATCGGCGAACAGCCGCACCCTTGGACCCTGCTGCGGGCCCAGGATGGGAAGGGACGACGACGGAGAACCAAT
>CAYXJU010000004.1:0-42103 GCA_964464765.1 uncultured Candidatus Bathyarchaeia archaeon
GATTGGATTCAGACCTTTGATTCGAGCGGGGTCGTCGGCAGGACCCACTATAACAAAGAAGTTGTAGGCAACTATCTTCCTGTTTACACCGTATCCATCTCTCAAGAACTCAATTTCTCTCGCGGGATCATGAACAAGGATCATGTCAGCATCGCCTCTCGCTGCAGTCTGAATAGCCAGCCCTGTTCCTTGTGAAATGAAGGAGACATTAATGTCTGGATAATCCCTCTCGAACCTCGTTTTCAAGATGTCAAGAAAACCCGTCTCATAAAGACTCGTGGTTGTAGAAACGATCAGGCGCTGCATTTGCGTAGTTGGCTTGTCGAGATATGCATATGCACCCATCATCGCCAATATGACAACAACCATGACCGCGGCGCCCATTATCTTCTTGTAGCTATTTCTCTTGCTCAATGTCTTCACCGGTATGTTTCTCCGTATATTGCGCTTCCATATAAGGTTAACCAGCTGCAATAGTCACCACGTGGGATTGACGAATTTGCGGTTGAAATGTGTTGCACGCGTAAGCCAAGGAACAAAATCAAAAATGTTGATAGATTGTGTCAGCGTCGGTTATTTCTTGCAAGGTAGCCTTCTTTTCCTGTCAATGTCTCTAAAAGTAGACATTGCTGCCAAAAGCATAATATATAACCGCGTTTGGTAGCTAGGCGAAACGTGTCTATTGGAGCGATTAAGCATGACGGGAAGCGTGAAAGTTCTTGGATTGTCGGCAGAGAAGGGCCGTTGGATTCTTGTTGCGCTTGGTTTAGTGATGAACCTATGTCTCGGAACAGTTTATTCTTGGAGCGTTTTCAGAAAACCACTGGAAAAGTTCTTCATGTGTGGGGCGACTGAAAGTGGACTACCTTACATGGTCTTTCTGGCATTCTTCGCTATGTTGATGCCAGTTGCCGGACGATGGTTGAACAAGTACGGCCCCAGAATCATTAGTATGCTGGGGGGAGTGGTTGTTGGTGTTGGTTGGATTCTTTCAATGTTTGCGAATAGTATGCTGTTGCTGACGGTGAGCTACGGTATGATTGCAGGGGGTGGAGTAGGCGTGGTCTATGGGGGACCAATTGCGGTGGCAACAAAATGGTTCCCTGACAAGAAAGGTTTGGCAGTTGGTCTAACCTTGGTGGGTTTCGGATTGTCGCCCTTGATAACCGCTCCACTGTCAAAAGTGTGTATTGACCTTTACGGGGCTCTCAGGACATTTGGCATTCTAGGAGTAGTATTCCTAGTGACTATTGTTTTGTTGGCAACTCCCATGAAGTTTCCACCAGCAGGATGGAAACCTTCCGGATGGGAGCCTTCGAAAGCCACGGTAGATGCGGTTGACATTGACACTTCCAAGATGCTTAGAACCCCAACTTTCTACGGTCTGTGGATTTGTTATGTGATTGGAACATTGAGTGGACTCATGGCGATTGGAATCTCAAGTCCAGTTGGACAAGAAGTGATCGCACTGGACGCGGCGATGGCAGCTATGGCGGTTTCAACATTCGCTATTTTCAATGGGATAGGCAGGCCGTTGTTCGGTTGGATTACTGATAGACTCACTCCAAGATTCTCCGCAATAATCGCTTTCGTAATAATAACCGCTGCCTCAATTGGAATGCTCAGTGCTGGAAAAGGTGACGTGATTCTTTATATGGTCTGTTTCTCGGGATTCTGGCTGACCTTGGGTGGATGGCTTGCAATTGCACCGACCTCAACTGCGACCTTTTTCGGTACGAAATATAATGCCAAGAACTATGGTGTAGTGTTCACCGCGTACGGCATAGGCGCAATCTTGGGAACCTTGGTATCCGGAAGCCTCAGAGATCTATTCGGAAGTTATATCTACGCTTTCTATCCAACCGCTGCGTTAGCAATTGTTGGAATAATTATTGCAGTCCTTCTGCTGAGACCTCCCAAGAAATGACACATCAGAAAAATCATGCTCGAAACGTAGGAACTGACGACATAACAAGAAAGAAACCAAGATCTTTCTACGTCTATCTACTTCTTTGCGATGACGGAAGCTACTACACAGGCTACACGAGCAATCCAAATTTCCGACTTCTGCAGCACGAAAAAGGTCGTGGGGCGCGATATACTAGAATGCGTAGACCAATCAGGATCGTACATCTCGAAGAATTCAATACACGTGTCGCTGCCATGAAAAGGGAGCGGCAGGTGAAAGCGCTTACTCACAACCAGAAGAATCATCTCGCAAGACGAATAGAGAAACAGGATACCAACAAGAAGTGATCATGCCAAGTTCCTTTGAAGAGCATTGAGCGCTGCTGTTCAAGACATTCTTCGCATGATTTCCTTCACTAGAGATACATCTTGATGATGCCTTTTCTATCGAGAGCATACATGACAATGATGCTGAAGATGAGTTCGACGATCAAGTATGAACCATTGTAGATTGCCGAGTATACTGCAGGATGCATTCCAGCAGGAGCATACATCGCGAAGAATACGACCCCAGACAAGAAATGACAAAGGAATCTGCCAGCAATTCCAACTACCACTCCAACGATTGAATGTTTTTGGAACAGGCCTGCTAGACCCAAGGCTCCGAACGCAAGAGGATAGTCAAGTAGGAATTGGATCGGGTGCACTATGAAGGGTTGTGGAAACATGTCCACAAGGCCAAATACAATTCCCCCAAGCACGCCTATCTTGACCCCTCTTCTCAACGCCAACCAGAGAAGTGGAACCATACTGAGTGCTGTCACCGAGCCACCCTGTGGCATCCGAAAGAGTATGATCAGGTTCAAGGCGTATGCGAGGGCTACGGCTACAATTATCTCAGCTAAGATTTTTGTCTGAATCTTCATTCAACCCACACTACTGGGACGGGTCGAAACTAACTGAGAAGTACCCTTTCCTTCGCCAGCATTACCTGGATCAGGTTCGGAGGGTCGATGGCCACGAGCCATCCTCTCAGCCAGGTCTACCTAGCTCCCCACTCTGATTTCAACCAAGAACTCGTATAAATATTGCGCAGACTCGCAAGTCGATTCTAACAAAACCTTCTAGTCGAAGAGTAATACGCATGGAATGAACTAGGTAGTTTGATCCAGAAAAATATCCCATCCATTCAATGGGATGGGTTTTACAAAAAAGTTTGGCCTAGGGCGGCAAAGATGCCAGTCTTCTAGGTGGCGGTTGGTAGACGCAGCGTTGGGCTGGCGGTAGTACATAGTACTCTTGAAGTGGTGGCTGGTAGACGCATTCTTGAGGTGGCGGTTGATAGAGGTATCGTTCTAGTGGTGGCTTGTAGAGATGTCTTTGGGGTGGAGGCTGGCGGATCAGTTCCTGTGGAGGAGGGTAGTAGATGTAGTCTGGAGGCGGTTGGTAGAGGTAACGTTGAGGTGGCGGTTGATAGACGCACTCTTCTGGTGGAGGCTGGTACAGGTATCTTTGTGGAGGCGGTAGGTAGGCACGTTGTTGGACAGGTGGATAACGAGCAACTAGTTTTCCGCCGTAGGAATATTGAGGGGTAGGATAACAGGCTGCCATAGAAATTACCGTAAGTCATTAGCTACATAACGAAAATAAGGGTTTCGATTCATGGAAGCTCGATCCATCAACTCTCTGCTTCATTTCATGACAATCATGGATAGCATGGCCTCCGTTAGCCTTATACTCTGCCTGTTCTGTCTGCTCGGATGATATGAGATAGCGGCGTGGAAACGGTTTTTCCAGTTTGTAAGGTTCAAAGGCAACGTACCCAAATGGGAGAACCCCTTCGGCACCAAGGACGTCAAGTTCCCGATGCAGAAATCTCTTCCGTTTCACAAGTTCGTTCTGTTTCGGTTGTTCTCGCGTGTCACGTGAATCGCAAGAAGTTGAACTTCATCCGTCACAGATTCTTCTCTTTTCAAGTGCTGCGGATCATTCCCAGAGAATGACTCCTTTTGTGATGACGAGAACACTATTGGTTTCCGAAACTTGATCCCAGTTCTTACATGAATTTTCTGAATAACGTAGTAGTGTTCACTTCTGGCTTAGCCCAGGCAATCTGAACTTTCGTGAGAATTGTATCGGACGCATCAACCGGTGAAATGGTCCGAAAACCTCTCATACGAAGTGGAGAGCCTGAGGCTTTCCTAGACTTTCTTGAACTGGTTTTTCAAGGATCCACAGATGGGGCATTTGTCAGGGGCTTCTCCCTTGACCGTGTACCCACAGATCTGACACACGTAGTAATCAGTGGCAGGCAGATCTTTTCCTGTTTTCACAGTTTCGATGGCTTCCTGATATAGTTCGGCATGTATTTTCTCGACTTTGTTAGCGTAGTCGAAAGTCATCTTAGCGTCGACTCTATTCTCTGACTCAGCCACCTTAATGAATTCTGGATACATCTTGTTGTGTTCATAGATCTCCCCTTCCATTGCAGCATTCAAGTTGTCGATCGTAGATCTGACCTCTTTCATAGTCCTAAGGTGGTTAAGGGCGTGAACCGTTTCGGCCTCTGCAGTTGCCTTGAAGAGTCTCGCAACTTGAGCAAACCCTTCCTGCTCAGCTTTTCTGGAGAAAGCGGTATACTTTCTATTAGCTTGTGACTCACCAGCGAAAGCGGCTTTAAGATTGTCATCGCTCTTCATGTTCTTGCCTCTAATCAGTTGCAGATTTCGACGGAAGTCACATATTACTTTTGTTGGATATCAGCTTACTTGCGGCGCTGATTTCAGTTATCCAAATATTCTTGGTCTTAATCTTCGTCAGGCCCAACAAGTCTATTCTTCTAGGAGTTTTCAAGTCTGCATCAACGTCAATTATCTTGTTCACTTTTCTCAAGACATCTTCGAAGGTTGCGTGAAAGATCATTTCACTTGCTTCTTACCGAAATCGCAATTTTGCAGGTCTGTTTTCTTCGTCTCCAGTAGTAGTGAGTGTACAACTACGAAGAAACGGTGACTTGACCGATGCACTCTGGTTCTTGGAATCTAGAATTCAGATTTCCTCATCAGGAAAGACTCTACTGTTTCTAGGTTATGAGAACATTGTCGATTTGGAAATATCTCTTAGCCAACATTCTTGTCTTGTCTATTGTTCTTCCATTCTTTCCGATCGCTAGGGCTTTGTCTCTTGGTTCTACTTCGATGACTACAATTTTCTTTTCAGGTTTCTCAGTGATTCTTATCTCTCTTATGCGGGCTGGAGCCAACGAGTTTCTGATAAGCTGGTCAGCAGAGTCTCCATATTCTACGACTTCAATGATTCTTCCAACCATCTTTCTCAGGGTGTTAATGTTCTTGCCGCCTTTTCCAATGGCTAAGCCCATGTCTCCTTGCTTTGTAACAAAGATGATTCTATCATTCTCCTCATCTATCACGCAGTCGTTTGCGGTGGCTCCTGTTATGCTTTCGAAAAGGGCGATATAACGCATCTCGTCGCCTGTCAGTTTTATTTTATGCGCTAACATTCTCAGTTTCAGCCAGCTTAAGTATCTCAGAGTTTCCTTCTTTTTTCACGCAAAGCGCCGATATGATGAAGGGTTTCTCGCATGCAACTCCCAAGTCGACGCTGGTTCCAGAGTAAATGTGTACGGGAACCCCGGTCAACTTGGCGTTTGACACCATCTCGTTCTTGTAGTGTTCTGGGCAGTTTGAAGCGATTATCAGAAGCTTCGCTTTTCCGGATTTCGATGCTTCGAGGGCGTCCTTGGCACCAAACTCTACAGTGCCAGATTTGACCACGATTCTCAGATGTTTGTTGATGTCGATCATGAGGAGGTCTTCCTTTTCTCAGGCATGGCCATGTAGACTTCTATTAGACCGGTTCCCATAGGTATCTGTTGCCCTACTATAACGTTTTCCGCGACACCTTTGAGCGTGTCCGATGTGCCTCTTAGAGCTGCGTCTACTATGGTGGGTATCGTAATCTCGAACGCGGCTTTTGCTAGAGTGCTGGATTTTTCTCCACTCACGCCGTGGCGTCCGACTTGGAGGACGCTTCCTGAGGATGTCATGGCATCCGCCACGAGCATTACGTGTCGAATGTCTACGTCCAAGCCTTGTTCCTCAAGGACGCCTTGGGCTTCTTTGATCAACACGTTTCTGGCGGCTTCTATTCCAAGAACTGAGGCTGCCTCATACACGTTGTTCGTTATCGTTCTGGTCAGGTCGATTCCCGGGGTCTTTAGAGCTAGGTCTAGGTCTGAGCCCTCTGTTCTTACGATCCATTCACCCTTCTCTTCCATAACTAGGGTTCTCTTCACGGCAGGTATTCCCTTTATGTGATGTGAAGGAAGTTTTGACAATAGTCTCTTGAATTGAGGGATCTCCATATCGTCTGGTTTTATGTCGATTACGTACCTTTCGATTGCAACCTTGCACCTAGACGGGGTGACGGCGTTTCTGACGTCTTGTGTGGTTATGCCCCGGTCTTTCATCGCTTGCGGGTTAAGGGTTACAGTTATCTTCATTCTGGTTATGTCGGATTCTATACTGCTAGCTATGTCGCCTAGGGTCGTGTGGGTTATCTGGGCCGCTACGTCTTCAGCTTTTTCTCTGGATGTTCTATACTTCTTGTCTAGGTAGATGATCATCATGGGAGTTGAAGGTATCTTTCTAGCGTCAACGATTTCTATTAGACGGGGCAACCCCAGTGTGACGTTCTGTTCTCTGACACCAGCGAAGTGGAACGTTCTAAGCGTCATCTGTGTTCCAGGCTCACCTATTGATTGAGCTGAGACTATTCCAGCAGCCTCTCCGGGTTCGATAAGTGAACGTTTGTAATTCAGTATAGCCTGATCAACAACCTCGTCAACTGCTTTTTTTGTCAGTTTCGATTCTGAAAGTTTCTTTCTCAGAGTGGCTGCCAAGATCGGCATCAATTCATTCTCTCTTTGATGGACTCTGTCTTCAATGTACCTCTTGCTTGCCAGAGTTCCCTTTTCCATTGAGATCCTTATTCTATCGACGAGCCGTTCTATGTTGACAGCTTTCCCATGATCACTCTTCGCTGCGTCAACGCCGTCTTCTCCGTACTTGAATTGTATCACGTTCCCTCTAGAGTCTCTGACCGTTCCATCATATTCTACTCTAAGATGCTCCATCGCGTTGATTAGACGTCTTTGCATGTAGCCGCTTTGCTGGGTTCTTACAGCCGTGTCCACGAGGCCTTCTCTTCCACCCATGGCATGGAAGAAAAATTCAACGGGGGTTAATCCATCTCGGTAGGACGCGTATACGAAGCCTCTCGCTTCGGCTCTAGCGTCTCCAGGTTCAAAGAAGGATAAGGTTCTGTTCCGGTATCCACGCAGTATCCTCTTTCCACGTATGGATTGCTGTCCAACGCAGGCTGCCATCTGGCCTATGTTTAGCATGGAACCCCTTGCACCGGATCTTGTCATGATCACGCCGTCATTGTCCATTGGGAAGTACTCGTCCACGTATTCTCCAGCCAAGTCACGCGCTCTTGAGAGTTCGTTCATTATATATATCTCAAGGGACTCCTCGAGAGTTTGGCCTGGCAACCTTTCCAAGACACCTTCCTTGTAATCGTTTATGAGTGAGTTCACTTTTTCCTCGGCTTTGCTTATGGCGCTGTGGACCTTCTCCCTTACGTGTGGTGGTATGTCCAATCCGTCCGCTGCGTAGGTGAAGCCTCTCAAGGTTATGAATCGGTCCAGTAGCTTGACGATTGAATCCAAGAATTCTCTTCCGGCCTGAGGTCCATAATCCTTGACGATCCTGTGAAAGAGGCTTTCAGACTTCTCTGCTCCGATGGAGCTTTTGTCGATAACACCTTGTTTTAAGATTCCGTCTTTGATGATTACATAGGCGTCGTGTTCACATTTTTCTCTTAGGCAGTTAGCGCATTTGAAGACGTTGCAGAGGTTGGACTTAGCTACGTAATTGATTCCCTTTGGAATGAAGAGACTGAAAACCTGTTTTCCCGTCCACATGGGAACAGGTTTTCTTACGGCTGGTTCAGGTAGAGGGCCTTCATATCCAGAAGCCGTTAGCAGTCGTCCAAACATATGTCTCGTTAGCATAGTCGATTTATTCGTAAGAATGAATGATGCACTGAGAAGGTCTCTAATGGCGCCGATTATTGGACCTCCATATCTGGGTGAAAGTATCTGGTCTTGAACCTGCATGAGGAGTCGAGCTTCAGTTCTTGCTTCTTCACCTTGAGGAACGTGTAGGTTCATCTCGTCTCCGTCGAAGTCTGCGTTGTAGGGTGGACAGACGCACGGGTTGAGTCTGAACGTCTTGTAGGGCAGCACTTTCACTCTATGTGCCATAATCGACATTCGGTGGAGTGAGGGTTGTCGGTTGAAGAGGACTATGTCACCGTCGCGAAGATGTCTCTCGACTATGAATCCAGGTTGTATTGCGTCGGCCAAGACTTTTCGTTCGGTTACAAATTCCAGTCTAACTCTTCTCTCATCTGGTCTGACAACGTATAATGCTCCAGGATAGGTGTCGGGTCCGTTTTCTATAAGTTTCTTCATCTCTTCGATGTCCCACTGCGTGACCCTTTCCGGGATCGTAAGCCTAGAGGCTACGTCCATTGGTACCCCGACTTCGTTTATGTCTAGGTTTGGATCTGGAGAGACGACGGTTCTAGCTGAGAAGTCTACACGTTTTCCTGAAAGGTTTCCTCTGAACCTGCCTTCTTTGCCTTTGAGTCTCTGGCATAGGGTTTTCAAAGCTCTTCCAGATCGATGTCTTGCAGGTGGAAGGCCTGAAACTTCATTGTCAAAGTAGGTTGTCACATGGTACTGAAGAAGTTCATGGAGTTCTTGGATTATGTTTACTGGCACGCCTGACTCAAGGGCGTCTTTCAATTTCTGGTTTATTCTGATAATGTCGACCAGTTTGTGTGTGAGGTCGTCTTCTGACCTTATTCCAGATTCGAGTGTTATGGAGGGTCGCACGGTGACTGGCGCAACGGGAAGAACCTGAAGTATTGTCCATTCGGGTCTCGCGGCTTTCGGATCCATTCCTAGTAGTCGTAGGTCATCGTCGGTTATTCTTTCCAGGCGTTCTCTGACAACGCTTGGAGTAAGTCTTACTGCTCCTCCTTCGATGAGTTCATGATAGCCTGTTGGTTTCACGTGTTCTATGGGGTGTTGGCGGGTGCCACAGTGTGGGCATTCTTGGGTCTTCTTCGCTTCTTTGAAGATCTCATCGAATAAAGCGTCGGGAACGACGCTCATTCTCTGCTTCTCTTCTTCCAGTCGAGTTTCATAGCGTTCAATCTTTTCTGAAGATAGGAGTATTCTTCCACAGTTTCTACATGTTACCGAGAGTAGTCTGTGGATAATTTTTGAGAAGGATACGTGGACCACTGGCTCGGCCAGTTCGATGTGGCCAAAGTGGCCTGGGCATGTGGAAGCTGCGTTTCCACATGTCTTGCATTTTTGTCTTGGCTCTAGAGTGCCTAGCCTTCCATCCATAAGTCCAGAGACTATTGGGACGCCATCTTCGTCATAGGTATCTGCTGTTTGAACTTCAACAACTGAGAGCTTTCTAATATCGTTTGGTGAGAAAAATGAGAAAGCTACGCTCTCAACTGCCTTGTAAGCTTCTTGGTTTAAGTTGAACATTAGGCTCTCTCCTCAACTCTAAGTCTAGGCGCTACACCAAGCGCCATCAGCTCTTGAACCAGTAGTTTGAACGCATAAGACAGCGCCACAGGTGATATGATGGCTTTCTCTCCACACAGCCTGCAAATGTATTTGTTTTGTTTCATGTCGTGATAAGCTAGCAGGCCACAGTTTTCGCAGACCATCACAACTGCTTTATCAGATTCTTCGAGTAAACGGTCTCTGAGTAGAGCGGATGCCCCATGCCCGATTAGGCAGTCTCTTTCCATCTCTCCGAATCTGAGGCCTCCACCCCTCGCTCTACCTTCAGTGGGCTGTCTGGTCAACATTTGAACCTGTCCGCGCGCCCTCGCGTGCATTTTGTCTGAGACCATATGATGGAGTTTCTGGTAATACGCAAGTCCCACGAAGACATCTGCAACCAGTTTTTGGCCGTCTATTCCACTGTACAGGACTTCTCTCCCATTGAACTGGAACCCCAATTTTAGAAGAGTGTCTCTAAGGCTTTCTGGGCTAACATTTGTGAAAGGTGTCCCGTCTATGGCCTTTCCCTCTATGGAAGCGACCTTTCCTGCTATCATCTCTACGAATTGGCCAACGGTCATTCTTGATGGAATTGCGTGTGGATTGATTATTACGTCAGGGACAATTCCATCTTCAGTGAATGGCATGTCGTAGGATGGTGTGAGTAGGCCGATGACCCCTTTCTGTCCATGTCTTGATGCGAATTTGTCTCCAAGTTCTGGGATGCGAAGGTCTCTCACTTTTACTTTGACGAGTTTGCTTCCTTCTATCGATTCGCTCATGAATATTGAATCGACTACGCCTGTCTCGGAAGGTCTCATACATACGGATGAGTCTCTTTTTGTGGGTCCGCGAACTTCGAACTCTCGATATTCTTCAAGAAACCTTGGAGGACTTGTTCGTCCTATCAAGACGGCGTTGCCGCCAACGGGTGACTCAACTGAAATGATGCCATCTTCCTCAAGCAACCTATAGTATCTGTCTCCTCTGTATCCTCTGATTCCAGGTTCAGGAATTTCGAATTTGTCCCTTAGGCCGCCTAGGTACTGTCTGCATTCTCCTTCGTAGGATCTGAAGAAAGTGGATCTGAAGAGTCCTCTGTCAACTGATGATTTGTTGATTATTATGGCATCTTCCATATTGTAGCCTTGATAGGATAGGATCGCTACAATGCAGTTCTGTCCTGAAGGTCTATTGTTGTATCCTACAACTTCTGCGGCTTTTGTCTTGACAACGGGACTTTGCGGGTAATGTAGAAGATGAGATCTAGAGTCGACTCTGTTGAAGAAGTTGCTGGAAAAGACTCCCAGAGCCTGTTTTATCATCGCTGATTCGTAGGCGTTTCGTGGTGATTGGTTGTGTTCAGCGTATGGTATCAATGAAGCGCATATGCCCATCATCGTGTAAGGAGAAATTTCCAAGTGTGTTGTGTTGCTCTGCACCTTTTCAGCTTCAAGAGCTACAATCGCGTTCTCTTCCTCGTCAGCGTCCAGATACTCTATGGCTCCTTCCTTGATCAAGTCTTCCCAGCGCATTTCCCCTCTAGAAACTTTCTCAATATGTTCAGAGGTGAGTTTGGGTTTTCCATCTTCCATTAGAATAAGGGGTCTTAGAACTCTTCCTCGATCACAATTCACGTACAGTTCTTCTTTGGCTTCTTCAAATAGCGGCGGATAATAGGCTACGTTCACTTGTGTTCCGATCTTGCCTTCTCTTCGCTGCTTTCGTATCTCTCTGGCCAAGCCTTTTGGATCTTTGCAGTATCCTGCAATTATTCCGTCAACTATCACTTTTGCGCCAGTTATTCTAAGTTTCTTATCCGCCCCATCAAGCGAGATTACGTTCATTCTCTTCAGTTTCTCAACCATTTCCTCTGGCGGAGATCCAACAGATATTTCGGAAGACAATGCTAGGTTCTTGACAAGTCCACAGTTGGATCCTTCCGGAGTCTCATTCGGGCAGAGTCTTCCCCAGTGAGTAGAATGAAGGTCACGTGCTTCCAAGTTGGGTTGGCTTCTGCTGAGCGGAGATTGGAGGCGTCTCAGGTGGCTTAGAGTAGATGAAAAGTTGGTTCTGTCGAGAAGTTGGGTTATTCCAATTCTTCCTCTCACCCAATTGCCGGTTGCAATTGCGTGCTGCATTCTTTCGGTGATTATGCCGGGACGCACCGCATTCGTTATTGAGAGTTCCACATGTCTCTTGATTGTTATTCTTTCCAACTGGTACTTCAGGTCTCGGGTAAGGTTTCTGAAGGCGATCCTGAATAGATCAGCGAGAAGCGATCCGGCGAGTTTCAGCCTTTTGTTAGCGTAATGGTCTTTGTCATCCGGCACGCGTGTTCCAAGTCGCAATTCGATGATTCTTGATGAAATCTCTGCGAGGAACCATGCTTTCTGTTGTCTATCCTTCGGGGTTCCTCCCAAGTGTGGCAGGAAGTTTCTATCTACGACCGTTTCGGATTTCTTTATCCTGTACTCTTCCACCTGTCCAGGTGCGAGTCTGTTGCCGATATATAACAGAGCGTCCTTGATCGAGACGATTCCTTGTGCTTTGTCAAAAGAGGATTCTAATGCATCTTGTATTCTTTCTTCAGCGGAAACCATGTCTGCGATTTTTGCATCTTCTTCGACGCCCAGCGATTTCATCAGTACTACCATTGGAATTTCAACTGGGACTCCGGGCATGGAAACGTAGATGGCATCATCACTTTTCATCTTGACTTCGATTCTAGCTCTGAACCCAACGGTCGTAGAGAAGATCTTGGCCTTGTAAGTTGGAGTGACGCCAGTCTTCTCCATGTCCACCAATATCCTGTTTGCAGCGAGGTCCTCTAGGGCAACGACAACCCTCTCAGATCCGTTTACGATGAAGTAGCCTCCTGGATCAAGGGAGTCGTCACCTATACTGATGAGTTCCTCGGCGCTCAGTCTCGAAAGAGGACATATCTTCGACTTCAACATCACAGGAAAGTCGCCGATGTAGACTATTTCGGCTTGTCTTTCTCTTCCTTCCACAACAGGCGTCATTTCGATGTGGAGCGGTGCGGCGTAAGTCAAATTCCTAATACGTGCCTCGGTCGGGTAGATCTGGCGCTCAGATCCATCAACCTCGATGACTCGTGGTGTTCCTATCTCTATCTTACCTAACTTGATCTTCAGATTGTATTCTTCAATCTCGATAGGGATCTCACCAACTTCGTCGACAATCGCCTGAAGACCATGTTCAATAAAATCGTTGTATGAATCAATATGCTGCCTGACAAGACCCTTCTCATCCAGAAACTTGCTCATCAAATTCCAATGCGAAACTTCAACTGAAACCATTCTCAAACCTCCAAAACTAGTCTCCAATCACATATCGATAACTGAAACATTCGCCAGCCGTAGAACTCTTCCTCTCAATCCTAACAATGTCACCGGGTTTTGCTCCCAAAGCCGCAACAGCGGGATCGGAGAGTTTTATGTACGGCAGCTGATGAGGTTTCAGGTGATATTTCTGAAGAACCTCATCCACTTCTCTCTTGTTCAAGACTTCATGTTTAGGAACGAGTTCATGCACGAAGACATTAACCACTTTTTTCTTCTCATCCTTAACCAATTACACTAGGCTCCCCTGACGGAGAAAACGTTCATCAAACCTCTATCTAGAGGCCTCACGAAATTTCGTCTATTAGGCAAAAGATGTGACGCTAATAAAGTTTACGTGGAATCAGACAGATATCAATGACTTCCAAATGTCGTCTCCTACATAATGCCTGTTCAAGACAACCTTTCCCTGTTTCGTTCTCTTCAATTCCTCCGAGTCTTTCGCGGTCTCACCAACCGCCAGAAACTTCCCATATTTGTCTTCAGTGACAACTACAACTGCGCCCAAAGGAAAGTCTCCTTCAATTCTCCTCACTCCGGGAGCCATCACGTCAGCGCCATTACATATGTGGGGGATGGCACCCATATCGACAATAACCTTTGGAAGACTCTTCAAAAGCTCGTTGAAGACAAGGGTTGGGAAAAGCGCCGTTCCGATCCTGACAACAGAAGGTCTGCCATCCAAGTAGATGATCTCTGTCCCATTCAGTCTTGAAGTCTCTATCTTCAGCTCTCTTGCAGATAATCGAATCATCGATCCATACTTCTCTGAGAATTGCTCCAAGAAGCTTCGAACCTCTTTTTGTTTTGGAACTTTCCTTTGTCCAACTGACAACTAGCTTCACCGGCTGCGATAACCTTTAAATTGAGCACGCTTGCCCTTAAGGTTGGGCATATCTCGGTGAACGAACAATGTCTGAAGTTGCCACAAAGATATTCGAAGAAAGCTTAGGAAAAGTTGTACTCGTCGAACTCAAAGGCGGCAGAAGTGTACGGGGGAAGCTCTACAGTTTCGACCAACACATGAATCTCGTTCTTGAAGATGCTGAAGATGTTGTCAGCTCAAACAACGCCAAGAAGATTGGGACAATCATCGTTAGAGGAGACAATGTGATTTTAGTGTCACCTCCACCGAGAAGATAAAAAGTCCAACTAAGAACAGTAAATTGATAGTTGCAGGCTCTGGAGATTATGACCAAAGGAACAAGTTCATTTGGAAAAAGGGGAAGCTCCAAAAGCCACATAATCTGTCGAAGGTGCGGGCGCCACTCGTACAACATTCACAAGAAACGATGCGCTGCATGTGGATACGGTGCTTCAGCAAGCATCCGAGGATACTCGTGGCAGAACAAGAAAGTAAACAAGACTCGAATTGTTTGAATCAGTTCAAGAGAGGGGTTCTAGAGCCTTATCAAAGGTAACTGGGTTCTTAGTTTTCTGTTGCCGTTCAGATTAGATCATACTAGCAGACACCCATGCAATACTTCTCGAAGTGTTCATGCTCGAGGAGTTCATGGGCTTTCCCGTGGAATGCCACCGCGCCGTTGATTAGTGCGTAGGCTTCGTCTCCTATTCCTAACGCTTTTCGAACATCTTGCTCGACCAAGATGATCCCAAGTCCGAGTTTGTCTCTGAGGGTGGCGATCTTTTGGAACATCGTGTCGGATAGTCTTGGAGATAGTTGAGCTGTCGGTTCATCCAGCATCAGCATTTGCGCTTTGCGAACAAGGGCAGTAGAGACTGCAAGAAATTGTCTTTCTCCGCCGCTGAGTGTTCTTGCTCGTCTTCCGATGAGGTTCTTCAACTCCGGAAAAGTCTGCAGAGCCAGCTCAAATCCGTCTTGGTATTGGGCTTCGTCAAGGGCATAGCCGGCTATCTTCAGATTCTCTTGCACCGTTAGGTTCGTGAAGATGTTCTCAACCTGTGGAAGGTAGGCCATCTTCATCCTGGCTTTCTTGTGGGGCGGAATCTTGGTTACATCGCGGTCTTCTAGGAGGATCGTGCCGGAGTAGATAGTAGCCAACCCGAATACTGATTTGAGAAGCGTACTTTTTCCGCTTCCGTTGGCTCCCACCAACGTTGTTATCTTCTGATCGGGAGCCTCTACGTCGACGTCGAAAAGGATGTGGAGCTCTCCATAGCCAGCGCTGAGTTTCTCAACGCGCAGCACCCAAATAAACCTCCACCACTTCTGGGTTCGAAAGAATGCTCTTTCCGTCGCCCTCTGCTATGATCTTTCCATCTGCCATGACATAGACATAGTCAACGTACTTCAGAACTATGTCTAGTCTATGCTCAACGAGAAGTAGTGACACGTCCATATCCTTGAGTTTTCTTAGTCTCTCGAGTATTGAATGGGCCAAAGCCGGGTTTACGCCAGCTATAGGTTCATCCATAACTATCACCTTGGCGTCTCTCATTAGAGCTCTTCCTACTTCCAAGAGTTTGAGCTGACCTCCGCTGAGCTTGTAGGATTCAGTATTCCACAAATGATCTATGTTGAGAAAGTGAAGATAGCGAAAAGCCTTCTCTGCGAGTTCTTCTTCCTTCTTCACCCAGTTCCTTCTCAATCCGCTTATGATCTTCTCACCAGGATTTTCATCGGCCATCATGAGGTTTTCCAGAACCGTAAGTCTCTTGAGAGGTTGTGGAATCTGGAATGTTCTCACTATTCCAAATCTGTAAATCTCATGAGGAGGTTTGTTCGTTATGTCCCGGTCTTCTAGAAGAACTCTGCCTCCATCAGCTTCATAGAAACCCGAGATTGTGTTTATCAGTGTGGTTTTTCCACTGCCGTTTGGCCCTATGACAAGCGTGACATAGTCTCTTCGAGCGTTAAGACTGACATTGTCTAACGCTCTGAGACTGAAAAAAAATTTGGAGAGGTTTTCTGTTCTAAGCAATGCTATTGCCATTCGATCTGGTTGGTTTGTGATCTCCAGGTTCCCTTAAGAATCCACTCGGCGTTCTCAACACCCCAGATAGCGTAGTCACCTGAAGCCCTGTCGTTGAATTGGTCGAGTCTTATGTAGCCGCTGACAGTGTTGACGCCATAGTCGCCGTTGCTATACTTCTCGGCTACCGTTGGTATGTTTGTTGCCATTTGATCTGCATCGTAGACACCAGTCTTCTCATAGATTTCTGCGAAGCTCAATGCAAGAACCCATTCAGCGTCGTATGCGTTAAGAGCGTACTGGTAAGTGTCTCTATTGAAGCGTTCACGATAGGCTTGTTGTAGTTCGTCGTAACTCGGACCGTGAGATTCAAAAAGGGTGCTGTACATTCCGACCTTGTTGACCTTGTCGGGGATTTCTGTTACCTTTCTGCTTTTTGCAGTGCCATCGCAACCAAGCCATCTTACTTGGAGAAGGGGCGACTGACTCTTGACCTGAGACAGCATTGTATAGACTTCCTCATAACTGAATGCAGCAACAGCTACCTTTTCTGCACCATATTTGTCAATCAAGTTGCTCACCGCGTCTTCCATGATCGCGATATAGGGCGTGAAATCTGTTGGTGGTGGATCTGGATACTCAACAACTGTTGGAACCTCGACACCTTGTGCCTCGAACTTTGGCTTGCCGTAGTCATTCAGACCCTTGCCCCATGCATTTCCTAGGTATGTGATCACCATGCCTTGAATGCCAAGATCCGCAACTTCCTTGGCAATTGCTTCGGTCTGGAATGCGTCTGTTGCCACGAACCTGAAGATGAATTTCCTCTCTTCTGGTTTCGTGAACCCTAGTAGTTCAGGTGCAGCAGTTGAGGACATCGATATTATGACGATCTTGTTGGCTGTGACGTATTCTGCTATCTGTTTGAGTTCTCCACTTCCCATGGGGCCTACTATCATTTTGACGCCTTTGCCGTCAAGGGTCTGCGTCTTCTCGAGTGCCACCTTAGGATCTACTTTCGTATCCTCAATGTACAATGTTACTTTGTACGGTTTTCCCTGTGTCTCAAAGTACGAGTTTATCTTTTCAGTGCCTATGGAAAGCGCGTCGCGAATGTCTTCACCATAGGTTGTTAACGGTCCCGAGAGATCGACTAGGACCCCGATTGGTATATCGACAGTCTCAACCGTTTTCGTAGGTCCGGTTGGAATGGTTGTGTAGTAGTACGCTGCACCAGCGATTATGGCAATTATGATTATGGCGGTCGCTGCCATGGCTCCTGTTTTCTTTGAGGTCTGCTTCGATGTTGCCATCCTTATGATACCGTCTAGATTCGACATTTATGATCTCCTTCTGTACATATCGTAGTCTAAACCCATACACATATATTCCTAAAAAATTTTGCTAAGGGGGAACCGTCATGGTATTAGAAGGAGCTGTCCTGGAAGGAGCCATAATCTACTCTAACTTGCTCGTTTTGCTGGGTATCGGCTTAACCATTACATATGTCACTACTGGAGTTCCGAATTTTGCCCAAGGTTCCTTTGCCATTTTTGGCTCCTACGTTTCTCTGAGTCTGCTGTACCTTGCAGGTGTGCATCCCTACTATTCGTTGCCTATCACTTTTGCAGTCGGGGGTTTCTTGGGTACAACTGCGTACTTGGGTGTTCTGAAGCCTCTGTTGGCCCGGGGGGCAGGCGTGGTGATACTGATGGTGGCGACTTTGACAGCAGACCTGATAATGCTTGGGAGTCTTGGAGCATACTCAGACTATTTGGCGGCAATCACTAAGAGATCAGCAAAGAAGTTCATATTTACCCCGTATGATTTCGAAGTGTTTGGAAGTCCAGCCATATTTACGGTCTCAGCTCTGGTGATAGCTGTGATGCTTGTTGGGCTATTGCTACTTCTTTACAGGACGAAATTCGGCATAGCTCTTCGCGCCTCCATGGAAAACCCCGCTCTCTCGGAGATAATGGGAGTGGATGTGGAAAAAGCTCGGATCTTCTCATGGATCCTATCCGGCGCACTGGCTTCTACGGCTGGAGCACTACTTCCGTTCCGGCAGGAGATAGTGCCTGCCGGAGGATCATTAATCATAGTCTCGATTTTTGCAGCCAGCGTAGTGGGTGGATTGACCAGCATCTTTGGTGCTCTCGTAGGTGGATACATTATTGGCATGTCTGAATCGCTTGTAACCTATGAACTAACTTCTATATTTGGTACAGGCGTACTGTTGTACGCAAAAGTTGTCTCACTGGTTATCTTGGCTTTCACGCTTGCGTTCGCCCCGAAAGGGATAACGGGTATTAGGTGGAGGCGTTCAAAACGGAGCATCTGAGCCTGATCCTTACAATTGCCCTCTGGTTCGGAATATATGCCATAGTGGTCCAGAGTCTCAACATCGAGTACGGATACGGTGGGATTCCTAATTTTGGTCGAGCTCTGGCCGTTCTGATGGGTGGAATAGCAGTCGGCGGAATCGTAAATAGGATACTGATGGTTGCCTATGGAATCTCTGGAGACATAGTTAGAGCAAGTGGAGTTGTGAAGTCGATTGCAAACGAGATCATAGTACGTGAACCAGCCTTTGGGGTGCTCATCATTCTAGCCTCACTTGGCCTTGCAGCTCTTTTGGGCGGGTTCACAGGAGCCCTGTTTATACTTCCTAGCGCAAAACTGTCGGAAGACTACCTTGCGATGACTCTGTTGGCGATAAGCGAAGTCGCCTATTTGGTTTCAAACTACGACATGGACATCATTGGCGGATACTACGGTGTCTCGGTTCCGAATGTCCTTGCCTTTATTCCTGGAGAAAGCAGGGTGTTGGTTTTTGCGGTGTTGACGATTATCATAGCTTTTGCATGCTACCTCTTCGCCACGAGATTGCTGAACTCGCCCTACGGGAGAACGCTTCGCGCTATGAGAGAGAATGAAAGTGTATCCAAGGCATATGGAAAAGACGTCATGAGACTGAGGATTAAGACTGTTGCTGTAGGCTCAGCTATGGCTTCGTTGGCAGGAGCCATCTATTCGCTTTTTTCAGTCAACGTTATAACGACAAGTTTCAGCAGAGTTGAATGGACCTTCTATCCACTTCTAATGGTGCTGTTAGGAGGGGCAGGAAACAGTACAGGAGTCTTGCTGGGCACATTCATATTTGTGCTTTCAAGGATTCTTCTGATAACGTACAAATTCGAGATAACTTCAATCCTCAGACTGCCTTTCGAGGCCGTGTGGCTTGAATACATCCTTTTCGGGGTCATCATGCTGATGATATTGATCTACAGACCGGTCGGATTATTGAGGGAAAAACCGATCCTAACTGGACCAATAAAGAAAGTCGCAAAAGCGAGAGAACTCAATCAGTCTCAAAGAAATCCGGAGACAACTGGATTGTCGAGTTAGACGAAAGCGTTCAGAAGTCGGTAAACAACTCAATGTTGGTGGTTTTGCGTGTTCGACATCGCTTTCTTGTGACAGAGTGAAGACAAAAGCGTTCCCATAATAATCAAAAAGCCGCCAACAAGCAATTGGTTTGTTACAGGCTCAGAAACAAGAAGAACCGCAAACGCAGCGGCAAATACTGGTTCGACTGACAGAACAACAGCTGAATGCGTCGCATCAGCACGCCTTTGACTCCAAGTCTGAAGAAAATAAGCTAGCGCTGTAGCCAGCACACCAGTAAACAGTATCCCATAAAACGCATAATTAGAGGGATGGGGGATGGATCTTCCGTTAAGAATTGTTCCTATGAGTGATATCAGCACCACGATTCCGATTTGCTCAGTAGTCAGGACTTTCACATTCAGACGTTTGGAGTATTTGTCTGTCCAGAAGACGTGAAGACCGAAGGCCGCAGCGCAACCAAAGACAAGAACATTTCCTGACGAGGTTATGTCAGTTTGACCGATCGAGAGTACAAGCAATCCAGAGAGGGCGCTGAGAAACCCAAGTAGTGTCAGAATGGTTGGCAGACGTTTGTTCACCACGACGTCAAGAACAGCCACCAGAACCACGCTGAGACCAGTTATGAAACCCGCATTAGAGGATGAGGTTCTCTCCAATCCAAAGACTTGAAGGATGAAGCCAGCAAAAAGGACAACTCCTAGCAAGGCGGAGGTTGGCAAATGACTTCTCCAATTCACCCTCAAGTCTTTCCTCGAAAACGCCATCAATACCATGAATGCAATCGTAAATCTCCCAAGCACAAATGACAATGGATCAACAGTTTCGACAGAGATCTTGACAATAACAAACGTGGCTCCCCAGATCAAAGAGCATACTAACAGTCTAAGAGTTGCAGTCTTTGAATAGGGATTGTCGTGCACATTCCGCATTCTCCGAGTTGGCGAACTCTGTCCAAATGTTCTAGGACAAGATTAAGATTTACGCAGTTCAATGAAAGAACTACGCATGTCCGAAAACCATTTAGCGGATGTAACTGCACATATCCCATCCTACAACTAGCGTTGGGCCGGTCGTCTAGCTTGGTTAGGACATCTGCCTGACAGGCTAAAACCTCGGGATACGCAGAAACGCCCTAAGGCGATGCAAGGTCCCCGGTTCAAGTCCGGGCCGGCCCACCAAACCAATCAAGTAGAATCTCCCTCTTTGCTTGAGTTGCGTTATGATTGCGTGGGCAACACGATTCCTGTATTCCTCGGCTCAAGAGATCCCGTCTCGCAAAGACATACCTCTATTGACTAAGTCATTTTCTGCCTTACGTTGAGTGCGGTACCCCCCTACCCCTATAGGGGGGTGGATCCTCTACGGCCGACTCCTCCTAGGTTGGTTAGTAGGATATGCTGAGGTTCTTCTCTTCAGAAGAGTGGAAGGCTCCGAGAAGATGATGCTGACACCCAAAGAATTTTGGGGGCATGCTCTAGAGTCTGTTTGGGCTATCGACCGAAAGATTTCAAAAGGGCGCACGTCAAATTATTGCCATGAAATTGCATGAGAAAGTGAACATATTCAGAATAGTCTCCGCGGTCTTTGGTGTCCTAGCTATCGCTGTCTTGTTGAGAGTTATCTTTGCACACCCTGAAGAGTACGCCGTGGGAGAAAGATTCGTTATCGATGAAATCGTCATTCCAACGAGCTTCTACGTCTTTCACTTCAAACCGATTACTCTCTTTGCATTCTTCAGCTTTCTATTTTGGGTGTTTGGACTTGAGAGCTGGGAGAAACAGTTGAAGAGGTTTCCGCTTTCCATTCGAAGGTTTCTCTTTATCTTTTTCGCTCTAGTGACTTTTGTTTTCGGATACGAGGCGATTCAAAACTTCCTTCAATGGACAAGTTTCTACATACTCTATCAAGGCAACATCGATCTACTCTATCATAAACTGAACCCGGCTATGCCCAAGCCCGTAAACTTCAATTTCATATCGAAACTCTTCACGATGTTTGTTGCAGGATCCCTCTACAGCATGTATTTCTTCAACAGACTAGAGAAGAACAGGGTCGATTGAGAACGCATGTGCGTTTTCTACAATCGAACTATTGTCTCGATCTGACGAACCGTATCGACAACATTGTCTCTAACCCGATTTTTCTCACCATGGAGTTCTGTTGAGTTATCGCGCAATTTTGCAGGGGCATTCTCCCCCGTGACTAATTCAAAACGCGATTTCCAAGGCACTGGTATTTCTTCAGGCAGATTAGCTTCCGTCAGCACACCGTAGACAATGGACCAGCATCTTGCTGTATTCAACAAGTTGTATCCTCCTCCTCCAAGAGCGAGCGCTTTTCCTTGGCTGTATTCATTAGATATATCATGGATAGTTGACGCAACGTGCTGATAGGTTCTAGTTGTCAAGCCTAGATATGCAAGTCCATCATCTCTATGGGCATCTGCGCCACATTGAAGGATAACGAATTCTGGTTTGAACTTCGCTGCGAGTCGTGGAACGAGTCTGTCAAATGCGTAGATGAAAGTCGTATCTGACGTTAGGGGTGGAAGGGGTACGTTGATCTTCAGTCCTTCTGCATTACCCTCCCCAATCTCTGAGACTTGCCCGGTTCCCGGAAATAGGTAATGGCCATCTTCGTGGAAGTCTATGTCTAGTACGCTGGGGTCGCTGTAAAATCCATACATCACACCGTCCCCGTGGTGAGCGTCCATGTCCACATACATGATTCTCTTCAAACCAAAGTGATTCTTCAGATACGCGATGCCTATGGCTGCATCGTTGAACATACAGAACCCGCTTGCATGATCTCTATGCGCGTGATGAAGCCCTCCGCCCGGGTTAAACCCATGATCGAAATCTCCGGCCATGATAAGGTCTATCGCCTTTAACGTCGCACCAACCACGATAGATGAAGCCTCGAAGCAACCCCTGAATACAGGCGTGTCACCCATGTCGAACGTGCCCTGACCATTTTCACTGGTTTCTCGGACGTGCTTCACGTACTCTGATGTATGAAACAACAGAATCTCGTCTGCATCAGCGGTTCGAGGCGGTTCTAGACTCGATTTTGGAATGTTGAGTAGATCAAGATTCTTGATCAGTTCAAGAGTCAGCGATAGCCTCTCAGGTTTAAGAGGATGAAAAGGGCCGAAATCATATTTCAGAAGTTCATCACTGTACACAAGAACAGATTTTCCAGTCAACTTCTATCAGTATTCCTTATGGTCTCAAAGCAGGTTTGCGAGAATCAACATGACATAGTATCTCAAAACCTTTAATATTCAGATTTTTTGGGTTCTCTTAGCTTAGAGATGCCTTAAGAGTCGTTGAGAAATGCCTGACAACTCAAAAGAAGATGCATCCAACACGAAGTCAAGTAAGCCCCATGAGAATATCAAGACAACAGGCGCCTCGAAACCATCTCTGCCAAGAGAAGAACCCAAGAAAGCATTGAAACCTCCTGCAGATGTGGCTCAAGATGAGTTCAAGACGCTTCAGCGCGCACTTGAAGATGAGAAGAGCAAGTCAAAGCAATGCTTAGACCGAATGAAGTATTTACAGGCTGATTTCGAGAACTCGGTGAAGAGACTCCGACGAGAAGCAGAGGAAGCTCCGAAACTTGGCAATGAACAGTTGGTTATCAGACTCTTGGATGTCGTCGAAAACTTGGAGCGTGCTATAGAAGCCGGAGAGAAGATTGACGAGAAATCAGAGCTGATTACGGGGGTCAAAATGATATCCAAGCAACTTGATGGTATCCTAAGACAAGAGGGACTCGAAAGGATTTCGGCTGAGGGAGAGAAGTTCAATCCAGTTCTGCATGAAGCGCTAGCCCAAAAAGAGACGAAGGAGAAGGCGGAGGGTACGGTGCTCAAAGAGATCAGGAGAGGCTACATGTTAAGGGGAAAAATTCTTAGACCAAGCAAAGTCGAGGTTGCGAAGACGCCTAGCCCAAGCGAGCAACCTTGACAGTAAATTTGATGGGCAACTCTTTTCCTGGCATGACTTCGGTATCGTATCGACTCAGCGAGTGATCCCGAGCTCTTTCTTGAGGTCCTGCTCCATCTTGCTAGTATAGGCTCCGTAGAAGATCTTTCCGTCTATGTCGATGACAGGCACGATATCCTTTCCTCCCGCCAACGCCATAGCCTCTCTCCATCTTATCTCATCCTTGTCAACATCATACTCCGTGAACTTAACCCCATTGCTTCTAAACAGCGCTCTAACCTTGGCGCAATGGGGGCACGATCGAATCGTGTACAATACAATTGTTGGCATCGGTCTATCAAAAAACGGTAGAAGCAATCAGATAATAAAGTGTTCGCTTGAGGGTATCTAGAGGGGATTTACTTCGCTACCATAACGTTTTTCTCTAACCAGATTTTTCTATACAAGTTCACGTTCATATCTCACGATCTGCAAATGTTCAATACATTCTTGGGATGAAAAATCATGAGTTCTCAAAGTTCCGGTAAGAAAGAAAAGATACTCGGCATAGACCTAGGTACAACAAACTCAGCAGCCGCTGTGATGGAAGCTGGCAGACCGATTGTTGTACCTAGCGCTGAGGGGCCAACGATAGCAGGTAAGAATTTTCCATCAGTTGTGGCATTTACAAAAGAGGGGCAACTACTTGTTGGGGAACCTGCAAAGAGACAGGCCATCACAAATCCCGAAGGAACCATTCTTGAGATCAAGCGAAAGATGGGTACCGACTATAAGGTTACGATTCAGGGAAAGGAGTATACTCCTCAACAAATATCTGCGTTCATACTTCAAAAAATAAAGAAAGACTCCGAAACGTACCTTGCTACGCCTCTGAAAAAGGCCGTAATAACTGTTCCAGCCCACTTCAATGACAACCAAAGACAAGCGACAAAAGATGCGGGTGAAATCGCCGGTCTCGAAGTGGTGCGAATCATAAACGAGCCAACTGCTGCTTCGCTTGCTTACGGCCTTGACAAAGTTGAGAAAGAACAGAAGATCATGGTCTTCAGCTTTGGAGGTGGCACCAACGATACGACCATTATGGAATTCGGCGGAGGCGTATTCCAAGTTCTGGCCACAAGTGGCGACACAAAAACTGGAGGCACTGACGTTGACAATGCCTTGGTTGACTTCCTAGTCAGCGATTTCAAACAACAGACTAGTATTGACCTGCGAAACGATCGAACGGCGATGATGAGACTCAAGGAAGCCGCTGAGAAAGCAAAAATTGAACTCTCAAACCTCTTCACCACTGACGTTGATCTACCGTTCATCTACTCGGATTCAAGCGGCCCAAAAAACCTACACTACACACTTACCCGCGCCAAGCTTGAACAGCTCGCCCTTCCAATTGTCAAGTTGATTGAAGCACCTATAAGACGCGTGTTGGCTGACGCTAAACTTCAGCCTCAAAACATGAACAAACTGATCCTCATCGGCGGGATGACCAGAATGCCCTTGGTCCGGAAGACCGTTGGAGAGATAGTTGGAGTCTCGGCTGAACGAGGAGTAGACCCGATGGAATGTGTTGCAGTTGGCGCCGCTATTCAAGGCGGCGTGCTCGCTGGAGAGGTTAGGGAACTGCTGCTCCTCGATGTGACGCCTCTATCACTTGGAGTTGAGACGCTTGGAGGCGTCTCCACAAAGCTCATTGAGAAAAACACAACCATCCCAACGAAAAAGAGTCAAATCTTCTCCACCGCCGCAGACTTCCAGACGAGCGTGACTATAAACGTCCTACAAGGCGAACGGCCGATGGCTGCTGACAACGTTTCCCTTGGAATGTTCAACTTGGTTGGGATACCACCTGCGCCGAGAGGTGTCCCCCAGATCGAAGTGGCGTTCGACATAGACGCTAATGGAATACTGAATGTTTCAGCGAAAGACATGGCTACAGGCAACGTGCAGAAGATAACAATTACAGCATCTACAAAACTATCTGATTCTGACAAGGAAAGGATGGTAAAAGAAGCAGAGCAATTCGCGGAACAAGACAAGATGAAAAAAGAAGAAGCCGATGCTAGAAACAATGCCGATTCGTTAGTCTACACGGCTGAGAAGACGAAAAAGGATCTCAAAGAGAAGTTGAGCAAGGACCAAGTTGACAAAATCGACAAGGCTATCAGTGAATTGAAGGACGTTCTCTCTGGGAAAGATGTTGGAAAGATCAAGACCAAAACCGAAGATCTTACAAAGATTGTGCAAGAGATTGGAGCGGCAGTCTACCAACAAGCAGCCCGACAACAATCCCAGCAGAAGCCAACTGAACAGACTGGAACAAACGAAAAAACAAAGACTGGAGAGAAAGTTGTAGACGCCGACTATGAGGTTGTGGACGAAGGAAAGAAGTAACTATTCTGTTTTGTTGAGTGTCCGGTTGGTCTGGGATGCAGAAGAGGGACTACTACGAGATCTTAGGTGTTTCCAGGGACGCATCAAAAGATGAGATAAAGAACTCTTACAGGAAGCTAGCCCTGCAATATCATCCCGACCGTAACAAGGCACCTGAAGCTGAAGAGAAGTTCAAAGAAGTCTCAGAAGCCTACGCCGTCCTCTCGGACGATGAGAAGAGACATCAATACGACCAGTTTGGGCATTCAGGAATCGACAGTAGATACACGCCAGAGGACATTTTCAGGGGAGTCGATTTCGGTGACATCTTCCGGGACTTAGGCTTTGGATTTGGCGGGTTCGAATCTATCTTCGACACGTTCTTCGGTGGAAGAGGTCGACAAACGTATGGGCCTCAACGAGGAGCCGATCTAAGATACGACATGGAGATCTCTCTTGAAGATGTTGCAACAGGAATGAGAACCCAGATAGAAGTTCCAAGAATCGAGAAATGTACCATCTGCAATGGAAGCGGCGCAGAACCCGGAACGAGTCCAAGTACATGTTCAAACTGCCATGGTACAGGCCAGATCCAGCATAGTCGTACGTCTGGATTCGCGAGATTCGTCCAGATAGAACCATGCGAAAAATGTCATGGAAGGGGAGAAGTAATAGACTCACCATGCTCAGAATGCCACGGTACCGGAAACGTTCAACGTACACGCAAGATAAACGTGAGAATTCCCCCTGGTGTCGATACAGGCACAAGCCTTAGAATGGAAGGCGAAGGAGAAGCAAGTCCAGATGGTGGTCAATCTGGAGACCTCTACGTGGTTGTCCACGTAAGATCTCACCAATCTTTCGAAAGAGATGGAAATGACATAGTAACCGAAGCTACCATCAACATTGCACAGGCTGCTCTTGGAGACGAAATTGAGATTCCAACGTTAACCAGCAGGGCCAGATTGAAGATACCCTCTGGAACCCAAAATGGAACTGTGTTTCGATTGAAAGGAAAAGGTTTGCCGCGTCTGAGAGGGTTCGGACATGGCGATGAGTTGATTAGGATCTCGGTTGCTGTTCCTAAAAAACTCAATTCAAAACAGAAGACGCTCATGATGCAACTGGCTGATGAACTAAAGAAAAGATCCGATTGAAACCCCTATTTATCGGCGAGATTATTCTTCGATCCGTTCTGGAACATCCCGAGACCTTCTAATGCTTTGACTAACGCGGCACCCACTAGGCAAGCCACAACCGTAATCAAGACTCTTTCAATAGGGAAGACCAGCATTATGGTCGCGCCAATCGATTTCCATACTCCTGTTATCCCATCTCCCAAGAGAAATTCCCAGACAAGTGTTCCAGACAACTGACCGGTCATTGTGGAAGGAAAGAAAACGGTTCCAAGCATGGCGAGCAATTTACCCGCTTTCATCTTGAAGAATGGTGATTTCACCAAACTCACTCGACTTGAAACTATTAGAATCAATCCTGCAACCACATGCAACCAGACATAGAATGGGAAAACCGGTGCGGTCTGATTCAGAGGGTAAACCAAGAATAGGATCACAAGTCCGTAGAGCAGAATTGAGGAAACATACCATTTTCCTCGGCCAACCATCCCGGATGAGAAAGCAGTGAGAACTCCCGGAACAGGCGAGAATGGCCCTAATGGGCTTGACGGAACAAGTAAGTTTGCAATGCTCCGCCCAATAAGGACAGATAAACTGCCCACATACGGTCCCAATACTATTCCAATTATGGGTTCGACAAACGCGGATGAGTTGATGAAGCCTTGACCGCCGAGAATTTTGAATGCTGGCAGGGCACTCAATATTGCGTATAGACCCGCAAAACTCGCGGCGAGAGACACTTGAGTTGCTGATAGATTGAACACATTCCTTGTCATGAGGCCAACCCTACACCTGCAGGGAATTTAAGCCTGATGAAATCACGAATTCTGTGGAAGCGTTTTGGCCTTGATGTCCAACTCTGAATAATCAGATTATTTGCCTCATGTTCTCGAAGCTGTGCGGTTTCCCCAGGAATTATTGCAGAAGAATATTTGATTCAAAGAAAACGCAAGACTAATCTCATTCTCATTGATAAGAAATAGTTGAGAGCTAATACTCTGTTGATGAGTCATGGTAAATGTGGGAGAGAGAGCTCCAGATTTCACGCTTCAAGATGCAGACCTGAAACCACGAAGCCTCAAAGATTACGTTGGAAAGAAGAAAATCGTTCTCGCGTTCTTTCCACTTGCGTTTAGTCCAGTTTGCACAAACGAGATGTGTTCATTTAGGGACTCCGAACAGAAGCTCAATGGTTTAGACGCACAAGTAATAGGGATCAGTGTCGACAGTCCCTTCACTCTGAAAGCTTTCGCGGATCGGCATGGCTTCAAGTTTCCGTCCCTGAGTGATTTCAATCGTGAAGTATCAAGACGCTACGGTGTTTTGCACGATGAGATTTTGGGACTTCGCGGAGTATCGAAAAGATCCGTTTTCGTAATAGACAAGGATGGCGTGATAAGGTACATGTGGATTTCAGAAGATCCAACCAAGCAACCAGATTACGGTGAAATTAACGAAGCACTGTCGAAACTGCCCTGAGACCTAGACTGTAGGTTCAGCATTCACTCGGTTTCCAGACAGACAAGAGTGGGATCCTCAAGGTAGCGAATGACTGCATTCATGAATCTGGCCCCCATCACTCCGTCTATCACACGATGATCGAAGGATAGTGATAGCGGCATGACTTTCCTCACCACGATCTCGTTGTTCCTCACGACCGCTTTGTCGTAGATCCGACCCATAGCCAATATTGCAGTCTCGGGGTAGTTTATTATTGGAGTCGCGTGAGCGCCTCCAATGAAACCTATGTTTGTGATGGTGAAGGTTCCGCCCTTCAAATCGGCAAGATCTATCTCCCGCGACCGCGCTTTCTCAGCCAAGCCTTGAATCTCCTGTGCCAATTTGAGTAGACTCTTCTGGTCAGCCCCCTTAACAACTGGAACTATTAACCCGTCTTCAGTGTCCACTGCCACACCTATGTTGTAGTATTTCTTTAGTATGATCTCCTCATTTTGATCGTCGACCGAGGAGTTGAGGTAAGGATACTGTTTCAAGGTTGCCACAACCGCTCGTATCACGAACGGTAGGTAGGTTAGATGTATCCCCTTGTTCTGAGCAAATTCTTTCTGTCTCTCTCTTAGCTTGACCAGTTCGGTTACGTCGGCTTCGGCCATGTGGGTTACATGTGGAGCAATCCTAACTGATTCAACCATCTTTTTTGCTGTACTTCTTCTCACACCTTTCATCGGTACCGAGTCATAGTAACCGTAAAGATCGTACTTCTTCTTTCTGATGAATGTCTCAGGTTTCTTTCCTTTCTCTTCTGTAACTCTCCGAACATCCTCTTCTGTGACTCTACCTTCGAGTCCACTACCGACGATCTGCGAGATATCCACACCCAACTCTTTTGCAAGTCTTCTTGTGGCCGGTATGGCTAGTACGCCGGGTTTTCCTGTAACAGGAGGTGCCTCTTCTAGTACACCTACCACAGAAGTTGGAGCAGGTGCAGCCTCCTCCAAGGGTCTTTTAATTGTCTCTCCAGATTCACCGATCGTGACTAGAGTCTCCCCAACCTTCACGATGTCTCCTTCTCGGTGATGGATCTTGAGTATGGTTCCAGCCTTGGGAGATGGGATTTCAACTATGGCTTTGTCTGTCTCAACTTTCGCTATGGTTTGATGTTCACTGACTCTGTCCCCTTCTTTGATTTCCCACTTAACGATCTCTCCTTCAGTGATTCCTTCGCCAACGTCTGGAAACTTAAAATCTACAACCATAGGAAAACCTCTAGAAGCTGGATATCTTCTCTATTGCTTTTGAAATTCTCTGAGTGTCAGGTAGATAATACTTTTCAAGCTTGAATAGTGGAAAAGGAACGTCGAAACCGGTCACTCTCTCCACGGGCGCCTCCAAACTAAGGAACACTTTTTCAGTAATTGATGCCACCAATTCGGCACCGACGCCACATGTCTTCGGCGCTTCATGCACTATGACAACCCTTCCAGTCTTCTCAACCGATTTGGTGACTGTCTCCAAATCCATTGGTGAGAGAGTCCGAAGATCGATCACTTCAACGCTTGTCTTGTCTCTCACTTCTTCGGCTGCCTCTATTGCAGGCCGCATCATGGATCCCCAAGAAACCATTGTCACGTCATCGCCTTCCCGTACGATTTTGGCTTTGCCAATGGGAACAACATACTCTTCTTCGGGCACATCGGCTCGAATCGCACGATAGATTCTCTTCGGTTCAAGAAAGACTACTGGATCTGGATCTCTGATTGCTGATATCAGAAGACCTTTAGTGTCGTATGGAGTGGATGGCGTGACGACCTTGATTCCGGGGGTATGAACCAAATGGGCTTCTGGACTGTCTGAATGGTGTTCTGGAGCGCGTATGCCTCCTCCGTAAGGAACTCGGATAACGAGTGGAACAGTGAATCTCCCTCGTGAACGTGTGCGTATCCTGCCGACATGTGATATTAGCTGGTCCAGAGCTGGATACAGGAATCCGTCGAACTGTATCTCGGCGACGGGTTTGAACCCGTATAGGGCAAGTCCGATGGCGGTTCCTACTATGCCGGATTCTGAAATGGGTGTATCAATTACCCTGTTCTCGCCAAATTCCTCGTATAGTCCCTCGGTTGCTCGGAATACACCGCCATTTCTACCAACATCCTCGCCTAAGACGATGACCCTGAGGTCCCTTTTCATTTCCTGTTTGAGAGCGAACGCAACGGCTTGGACGATAGTCAGTTGTGGAATCTCCATCTCCCCCTCACATACTTGAAAGAGACTCGAACTGTTCCTTCAGCCTTGGTGGCATTTCATTGAAGGTCCACGTGAACATATCGACAGGATTAGGCGCTTGCAGAGACTCTGCCCTCTCAACAGCTTTTCTAACTTTCTTGGTCGCGTTAGCTTGAATCTTGTTCTCGTATTCCTCACTCCACAATCCTATTCGTTTCATGTAATTGCGCAGGCGATCAACAGGATCTTTTCTAGCCCAAGCTTCTAGTTCTTTGGGGTCTCTGTATCTTGACGCATCGTCTGAGGTCGTGTGGTCTGACATTCGATAAGTAACGCATTCAATCAATGTTGGACCATTGTCTTCGTATGCTTTCTCCAAAGCTTCTTTCGTAGCCTTGTAGACTGCAAAAACGTCGTTTCCATCAACTTGGATTCCGTCAAATCCGTATCCGAAGGCTTTCTGAGCGAGTGTCTCGGCAGCACACTGCCTAGTCCTAGGAACCGAGATGGCCCATTGATTGTTCTCGCATAGAAACACAACAGGAAGCTTGAATGTTCCCGCGAAATTCATTCCTTCATGAAAGTCGCCTTCGGAAGTAGATCCGTCTCCCAAATAGACTAGGACCGCTTTCTTGTTTCCCTTCAGTTTGGCGCCCCAAGCGAATCCGACAGCATGAGGTATCTGCGTTGAAACTGGTATTGCAACTGTAAAAGCGTTGATGTTTTCAGGTATCATGTTGCCCCTCTCATCGCCTCCCCAATATTCAAAAAGCATCTCTATCGGAACACCTCTTGCGATATAGGCAGCGTTCTCTCTAAATGCTGGAAACATCCAGTCACCACTTCCTAAACTGCAGGCGCTACCTACCTGAGCTGCTTCTTGACCTCTAGCAGAAGCGTAGGTTCCGATTCTTCCCTCGCGCTGAAGTCTCAACGCGACTTCATCAAAGGTTCTGGCCAAAATCATTAACTCAAAGATTTCTTTGATCTGACCAGCTTCCAAGTTAGGTTTCAACAGCTCGTCACAATTGCCATCTTCATCAAGAACCTTCAAGAATGGCACTTCAAACTTCCTCACCATCTCTCTTGGCATAAGTTACACTCCACAAAATTCTGTCTGTTTCACTGTGTGAAACCTAGCAAATTCCACTTTAAGCTTCATGTTCGGAGTTTGCAGTCCTCACTGACCCAGTGCCCATTTCTTAAGAGTCTCGAAGTTCTGTGCCCCGCATAGCCATTTTCCAGTGTTCTTATTGAAGAAAAATGGGACTCCACCGCAGAATCCTCTGTCATACTCCCGCATCAAACGGGCGTTCGCTTCATCATGCCAGACTTCAAGTCTCTTGATTCTCACATTGGTCTCTGCCTGTAACCTCTCTAGAAGAGGTTCCATCTGTAGGCAATGAACACATTCAGTTCCGTAGAATTCTAGCAGATATGGTTCAGTCTCTTCAGTCATCAATGCCACCTCTATTTATTTGAACTGGAAATTGCGACTATAGAATCATCTAGCTCTGACTTAAATTGGACGCTCTCATGATAGTCATAGCCAGATCAAAAGTCTGAATCATTCATTGGCTTCATGATGAAAGGCTTATACAGTGGCCGCTCAGGGTATTTCGAATATAGTCAGGGTTCGGGATACTCATGAAGAATTTTAGGAATGCCAAGTGGCGGCAGGAAGTCAGCAAAGTTGTAAAGGCAGTGGATGAAAGAGAAATCCGTTTCGTGAGACTGCAGTTTATTGACATAAATGGAATCTCCAAGAGCCTCTCAGTGCGAACTAAGAACATCGAATCAATCTTCGAGAACGGTCAGCCCTTCGACGGTTCATCCGTAACTGGATACAGGCCAATAGAGGAATCTGATCTCTTGCTGTATCCTGATCCAAGCACGTTTGCCATGATCCCTTGGAGGCCGAAGGAAAAGTCGACTTGTCGACTCATCTGTGACATCTACACGCCTGACAACAAACGATTCGAGGGGGACCCTCGTTTCGTACTTGAAAGAGTCCTTGAGAAGTGCAGCAAAGCGGGATTCACGTTCAAATGTGCCCCAGAGCTAGAGTTCTTTCTCGTGAAGGAATCGACGAACCCTATTCCTACCCCGATCGACTTGGGTGGATACTTCGATCTGGTTCCGGGAGATCTCACAGAAGATCTTCGGAGAGACATAGCGGACACTGCAGAAGCTTTTGGAATAGACATAGAGATAGCTCATCATGAAGTTGCATTGGGACAAAATGAGATAGATTTCAAGTATGATGAGGCTGTTGTAACGGCGGACCGTGCTGTTACAATGAAGATGGTTACGAAGGCTGTGGCCGCCAGAAACGGCTACATCGCAACATACATGCCTAAACCTTTCCCAAATGTGAATGGCTCAGGTATGCACGTTCACGAAAGCATGTGGACAGCCAATGGATCAGAAAACGCTTTCTTCGAGAATAACGAGGAGACGGGGTATTTCTCCAAAACAGCTCTACACTTTATCGGAGGACAGTTGGCTCACGGTCGAGAGATCAGTGGGGTTCTTGCTTCATGGCCAAACTCCTACAAGAGGCTCGTACCAGGTTTTGAAGCGCCCGTCTATATCGCTTGGGCTCACAGGAACAGGTCCCCTCTAATACGAGTTCCAAATTTTGGAAAGAAAAAGAACGCGGCTCGAATGGAGATCAGATGTCCAGATCCCGCTGGAAACCCCTACTTGCAGTTTGCTGTGTTGTGTATGAGTGGACTAGACGGAATACTGAAGAAGACAGAGCCTCCAGAACCTACCGAACAAAACGTTTACGCGTTGACCTATGAAGAGCGAAAGGACCGAGGAATAGTCTCACTGCCAGAATCACTTTCGGAAGCCCTTAAGGAGATGGAGGGCAGCGACCTTGTTAAGGAAGCCTTGGGTGAAACACTGTACGAGAACTATCTCAAAGAGAAGCATAAAGAGTGGGATCTATACAGGACCCAAGTCACTCCTTGGGAAGTCGAGAGGTATATCAGGAAACTCTAGGGTGTTATTTCGTTTAGCGTCCAGAAAGCACTTATATCGATCGTAAACAACCTCTAAATTGTGATGTCTAATGAGAACCCCGCATCCAGAACACGAAAGGCATCTATGCGTGATCTGGCACACTTGGATGAATGTTGAGACGCTGAAGCCGCTTGTAAAGAATGCGAAGTTCATTTGCAAAAGTTGCGGTCGTGTGGCAGAAAAACAGGATAACCTTTGTGACCCTACCCCTATCTAGAAATGTATCAGCTCGAAAACAAGCTGCGAATGCTTCCATCATTTTTCCCATATCATATCGTCTTTAGTGGCGTTCAGCTTGAACACCACTAGAACAAAATCATCGTTCGAATCATTAATGATTCCATGTGTCTCATTTGGGTTGCAGGCTATAAAATCTCCAGGTCTCCGCAGAGACTGATCGTTCCCAACGAAGAGTATGGCCTTACCCTTCAGTACATAAAATATTTCTGTCGTCTTTTGATGATGATGTGGTCTGATTCTCGATCCCGCTTCAACCTTCAGAAGTTGTACCACGTTTCCTGGCGATTCGAGATCCTTATCGGAGAGTAATACCTTGCGGTATTAACCATCAGCCAGCTTCCATTCCAGCTGGTCCTCATTCACTATTCTCAAATGTGTTATCACCTTGGAAAATGTTCATAACATATTTTGATCTCGTTTCAGAACAATGAAATTCCCATCGTTCTCTAAGGAAGATAACAGAACGAATTCACTCTCAAATCGTGGAACATCAACAGTCATCCATTCTTAGCTCAAATGCTTCATGCATCTTTGCTAAGCTTGCCTTTTTCACAGTCCCGTCCAAGAGGTATCTTGCGGCCATGAAGACACTCGGTTGGATGATGAAGTTTCCTACAGATTGCTTCGGTCAGTTCATCACTCATGTGGTGTTCAAAACCACAGGCGGATTCTTCGTCCATGTGGATTCCAATAGACTTCTCCATGAGCACTTCAATCAACCTATGGTTCCTGACAATTCGCTTCGCAACTGTTCTGCCCTTGGCTGATAGCAGTGTACCTTCACCAATCGTGTAGGTTACGTATCCTTTTGCGTCCAAGTTTTTCAACATCTCAACCACGCTTGGCATAGACAAGTTAAGTCTCTTGGCAATCATGTTTACTCGGACTATTGGCCTTCCTTGCTCCAAGAGAATCCATATCGCTTCAAGATATTCTTCCATTCTCTCACGATCGCAGGCGCCTAGAAAGTGGCTCTCGACGATTCCTATACTCACGTTAGTATCCCTCCTCTTCTTCTATGGAGTTGACGCTTCACTTAAATATTAGGGATACTGAACTTAGTTAGGTATTCCGAACGAATTCTTAGAGCACAGCTGATGAGCATTGGGTAAGATCGCAAAGTCTCTCACCCTGACTGGCGTTGTTGTCATCGTAGTGCTTTTGGCTCTAATATCCAATGCTGGACTGCAAGTGTCGCGTGGAGAGAGGATGAGAGTAGCAGCTACTTTCTTCCCATTATACGACTGGGCTTTGAATGTTGTCGGTGACAAAGCCGATGTCATAAATCTGACTCCACCTGGAATGGATCCTCACGATCTCGACCCCACCCCGAATGATCTGTCGCTCATAGTGTCGTCAAGTGTGTTCATCTACAATGGGGCGGGAATGGAGCCATGGGTTGGGAAGGTGCTTCCGATGATTGACAAAACTACCACTGTCATTGTAGATGTAAGTCTTGGGATAGATGTGATTCGAGATGAACTCGGCAACGCCAATCCACACTTCTGGGTTGATCCAACGCTTGCCATCAAGGCCGTGGAGAACATTGAGCTTGGAATGGAACAGGCGGATCCAGCAAATGCCGTTTACTACAGACAGAATGCACAGAACTACATGAATCGTCTAGAGGCTTTGCATGATGCTTTCTTGCATAATCTTTCACAAGTGAGAATAAGGATTTTCATAACGTTTCACGAAGCTTTCGGATACTGGCGAAAATCGTACAACCTCACTGAAGTTGGAATATACGGTTTCGAGCCCGAAGGTGAACCAAGTGCTGCTCATATGCAGGATTTGGTGAGATTGGCAAAAGAAGATGGAATCAGCGTCATTCTGGCAAGCAATTTGGACAATCCTCATTGGTGTCAGGTATTGGCGGATCAGATAGGGGGCAAAGTCATGATCTTGGATCCCTTGGAAGGTCCCACGCTGGAACAGAGTCGAACGGGAAATTACACCTATGTGGGCCGTATTTATCATGACATTGCCATATTGGGGGAAGCCTTGTCCTAGAAAGAGATTTGGAGTGATTGCGTAATGGAACCGGTCGTTGAAACAAGAAATGTATCAGTCAATTTTGGCGGTGCGACGGTCCTTCAAGACATCTCGCTAAGGATCGACAAAGGCGACTTTGTTGCTCTGATGGGACCAAATGGAGCAGGAAAGACCACGCTCATTAGGACGATACTGGGATTCATACCACGTTCAAGCGGAGAGATCCTTCTCTTTGGTAGAGATCTTGAACATTTCAAGGAACACTATAGGATAGGATATGTTCCACAAAGATTCTATTTTGAGAAGAGCTTCCCCATCAACGTCTTAGAGATAGTGTCTCTTGGACTCGTCGCAAGAGCTGGACTATTGCACCAACTAGGCGAGGATGATAGACAAAGGGTGAGCCAAGTCCTTGACAAGGCAGGTCTGAAGGGTTTTGAGAACAAACGTGCAACCGAACTTTCCGGAGGACAGCAGCAACGCGTTCTCATAGCCAGAGCATTGGTAGGAGAACCTGATCTCCTGATACTTGACGAACCGACGGCGAGCACTGACGTAGCCTTCAGAGAACATTTCTGGGAAATGCTTGGAAGGCTGAACACAGAAGATGGTATGACCATAATCATAGTAACTCACCAGTCGGATGTTAAGCCACCTGCAAACGCCAAAGTCGCCTTGTTGAACAAGCGTCTAGTTCACTATTGTGGATTTGATGTGTGCAAGAGTTCGACAGAATGCGCAGCTTTGGCGGGAATCCGTCCTTAGAAACTAGGTGAAGCGAACAATTGGATCTAGGACTTTTGAGCTCAACATTTGCCCAGAGAGCCATCCTTGTAGGCGTTATGTCAGCGATTATTTCAGGAACGATAGGCGCTTTCTTAATTCAACGGAGGCTCTCTCTTCTCGCAGACAGCCTAGCCCACACATCGTTTGGAGGAATAGCTCTTGGACTCTTTCTCGGAATAAATCCACTCCTCTCCGCCCTTCTAGTATCTGTCTTGGGCGCAACTGCGCTGAGCGAACTCAGGCGCAGAACCACGCTGACGGGCGATGCAATGACCGCGGTAATCTTCTCCTCGGGTCTTGCCTTGGGTGTAATAGTGGTCAGCCTGGGCAGAGGTTTTACGGTAAACGTCTTCGGCTTTCTCTTCGGAAGCATTCTCCTCGTTGGTTTCGAAGACCTACTGATTACAGCCGTGATACTTCTATCTGTTCTGTTGGCGATCAGCCTCTTCTACAAGGAACTTGTCTACATGATATTTGATGAAGACAGCGCTCGAGCCAGCGGGGTCCCCGTAACTGCACTTGATTATCTGCTGATTGGGCTTGCATCCGCGGCTGTGGTAGGTTCGATAAGAGCAGTCGGTGTTCTACTTATTTCCGCGCTGATAGTCATGCCGAACCTTGCAGCAGCCTCTCTGGCCAGAAGCTTCAAAGAATCCATTTTGATATCCCAAACATTCGCTGTGATATCGGTTCTCATAGGAATACTCGTTTCGTTCCACCTGAACTTGGCAGGCGGAGCCGCCATAGCTATGTCAGCAATATTGATCTACGTGGGGACTGTGTTTATGAAACAAGCTTCAGTGAGACTTTCGGCCAGACACATTTCAATGAAAAACAATTCGCCATAGCTCTTTTCTCAAGATTCAGATGAGACTACGCGCATGTTACCGCACATGAGAAACAGTTAATGGTTGAACAGTCAAATACCTCCTAGTGTAAACACGTAGTAGATCCATGAAGCACACTGGAGGCAGGGAACATCACACTATCTGATCTGAACCTAATTCTGCAGATTCTAATCTTCATTCTATTCCTAATCGGAGTCTCTTACATCAAGAAAAGCAAGCCCAGCATCAAGAAGCACCGCATGTTCATGGGCGCTGCAATATTATTGAACTTGGCCTCCATCATGTTGATAATGGGAAGATCTTTTCTAACCAATTTTGGCATCCTATCCAAGGAATTCTATAGTTTTGGTCCTGCTGTCACTTGGGTTCATGCTATGGTAGGCGGCACGGCAGAAATCATGGGAATAAGACTACTCTACAGGCATCCAAGAAAGATACGCCTCAACATGAGAATAACTGCAATTCTCTGGACAATCGCTCTACTATTCGGAATAACCTTCTACGTATTCTACTTTGTAATTCCACACTGACAAACGCTCAAATCTATTCTGTAAAAATACTTGAAGTCTGTCCAGAATAGACAATGCCAGTGTGCTGATTTCAAACAGGAGGCATCTCACATAAGACGATGCTCCCTAGCGATTTCGAATTGTTCGTCTTACGTATGTCCATCCAAGCACGTTCCATGGAATCACAGTGATGAATCTCATGATGAACCTGAGATCAATGTATGTTTGATCGAATACCTTCAGGAGACTGTAAGGCACGGGAGACAATAGAAAGAACATTTGGAAGATACTGCCGTTGATCACAGTGAAGACAAACGTAATGATCCAAGCTAGCCGCACGATCGTCCATTCTCCAAAATTGACAACCGTACACAGTAACACCAATGGAATGAGGAGGAGGATATTCTGCTCTGAAACCCATGTTCTTGTAAGCATGAGAATGAAGAGCAGAGACGAAGCCCAGCGCAAGAGATCCATTCTGATGGCAAGAGGAGTCCTTGATAGTCGATAGTATCCAAGTACCAGCGCTGGTATCCAGAGATATCCCAAGGACTCCAGACTCTTTGGAAGAGTGGTCGTATGGAGTACTAGCTCGAAGATGTTGTAGAAAGTCATACCGCCAGCTCTTTGAAAGTGAAAACTTGGGTTACCTAGAATCATGTTCAGATTCCACCCAAATATCACAAATGGAACGTACGAAAACACTATCAGCGCAGAAAGAGCAGTTATAATGAACTGGATACTGCGAAAGTTACCCTGTTTTCTCATGATGAAAAACACGAACATAGGGCTCAGTATCAAAGGAATGATTTTGAGAGAGGCCGACAGCGCCAGAAAAAGCGCAGATCTCTTTGTATTTCCATGGAACAAAGCGTTCATGGCGAGAATGCTCGTCAGAATCACTAAGGAGTCGAATTGACCCCAAACTGCAGAGATGTAGATCATGAAAGGATTGAAAAGGAAGAAATAGAACACCCTTCTACAATCCTTGTCGCTCACACCTTCTTGGCATGCGATTTTTTCAACAATGAATGCTAGAGCGATGTTACTTGCGATGCTAGGGAGCTTGATTGCGAGATTGTATGCGAATATACTTCCTGTAGGGATATAGACAGTAAGGTATGTAAACCCTAAGTAGAGAGCCCAGAGCGGTGGATATCCAATTCCGGGGAGCTCTTCGAAAAAACCTGAATGACCAAATATCGATCTTGCGGGAAATAGACCATATGGTGACAGCCCCTTGGAAACCACATAGCCTGCCGTCAGGAAGATGCCCATGTCATACTGTTGGCCGAGAAACAGTCCGAGCGCTGACTGCAGAGCGATACTGAATATTGACGCAATAATTTTTTTTCGATGAGTTCTTATGTCTATCGTCATTTATCGGTTGGATTTCCTCTTATCGCAAAATTCTGAATATTGCGGTACTCAGCTTTTCAAACGGTTTTCCTAGTATTGTGTAGCCATATTCGCCAAGATACTTTCGAATTCTGAATTGCACCGCAGCTTTGACTATTGCAAACTTCAGTTTAAACTCAGAAAACTCAGATTCGAATGCAAGATGCTGGTCAATTAGTCTTGTCTTGTTTTTCACAGGCTCCTTCAAGACAGTCTTGACCTTCTCGTGAAGCCCTGTCCCAGGTATTGGATATGGGAGTGTGAATGAGAGGTAATCGAGTGGTAGAGAAGTTGCGAATCGTATCGTGTTGATTATTGTTTCGTCGGTATCGCCGGGGTAACCGATTATGAAAAAGGCGCCAGTTTCAATATCTGCAGAATTGGCGTTGTGCACAGCATGCTCTGCAGTTTCAAGGTTGACTTCTTTCTTCATTATTTTCAGGATTCTCTCGTCTCCGGATTCTATACCGAAGTATATTCTTCGGCATCCTGCTTCTCTCATCTTTGAAGCAATCTCTGAATCCAGTGTGTCAACGCGAGAAAGACATTGCCATTTGATATCTAGATTTCTACGGATTATTTCGTCGCATATTCTCATGACCCGATCTTTGGATATCGTGAAGCAGTCATCGGCAAACCAGATCGTATCGTATCCCAAATGAGTTATTAATTCCATTTCGTCCACAATATTTCGGGGTGATCTTGATCTGAACGTGTCTCCGAATACTGGTCTACTGCAAAAGTCACAGCTAAATGGGCATCCCCTTGAGGAGATTATCGACGTCACAGTATGCCCAAGATGTTCCATGTAGTATTTCTTGTAGGCGTCATTGTCGAAAAGTTCTCTAGCCGGAAATGGAATTGAGTCGAGATCTTCTACGGGGGTCTTCTCTCAGCAATGCGTATGCCACCACTATCCTTGAATGCGGTTCCTCGGATTCCTTTCACTTGTCTGTGATTGACGAAGTTCTCAGCAATATCTTGCAATGTGTTTTCAGCTTCACCCATAGCTACGACGTCGAAATCTTCTAAGAACATTGATGGATCAACTGTTGGCAGAGGCCCCCCCGCAACAAGCAAGTCGGTCATATGTCGAATCTTTCTAGCCAGAGCGATGCTCTCCTTCTCCATAGAGTACATTGCATAGATTCCGACCATCCATGGTTTCGAAATCTGTATCTCTCTCAGAATCTGTTCCTCACTTCCAAAAGTTCCATCTAGAATCCTGACGGTGAAGTTTCTCTGCTTGAGAAATGAGGCTAAGTAACCGATTCCCAGAGGTGGGAATCTAAATGGAGACCTCTCGAATCTTCGTCTATAGAATGGATATATCAAAAGAATGTCGGTCAACAAGGTCACGTCAGACGATCTCGATTGTATAGCCAAATTGGCTCATACCCGAAGGTATTAAGTAACAGAATCCCGCCCAGTCTAGACGCGGTTTGAGAAGTTCTCGTCCTCTGTACAATGTCGCACCTGCAATGTTCTCTATACGAAAGGTCACTCTCATCTTCCGATTTGTCAGAGAGGCTTTCTTGGATCTGACTTTTTCCCACACACCAATGCCCTCATCTCGTAATCTTCCGAACTCATCTTCATAAGAATCGAAATCGGCCGATTGTTCATTGAAGATCAGGAGTCTCGTAAAGTCCTTATCTAGTCTGGAATTGTCAATTTCTATCATTAATCTATTTCCGGACGACCGATATCTCACCTCAACCGAGCCCCTTGATGTCACCTTATAGTGAGATAACTTGACTCCTAGCCATGACTGGACCCGCATCAAGTGTGCTAGTGTGGGTCTGGCCCTTCTATTTATCCGATATGCGTCCGCCAACCTACTTTGAACAGCGCGATATGCCATCATGTTATCTATGGGAAATCTGTTTTTCCATGTCTTTCTCTGTAGGGCATCTATCCAGTAACTCTTCACCAACTCTCCATTTCTAACTAGGACACTAGCTGACATAGAGAACATTATTTGATTTGCATACTCAACAGCTGGCACACCAAATCCAACACCCTCGCCACAGACTGGTCGAGCATCAACAAACATTACTAGCCCTTTCTGGAGACCTAAAGAATCACCTCTCCCCAGTTCGTCTTCTAAGAATCCAAAACTGACCCTCTTGTTCAATTCGAAGGGTAAACTGGATTGAGTTACCATCTTCTCTTCTCAATCCCTCTGCATAAGAATACAGTCTAGGAAAAAGTCAAGCTTGCTATATAACGCAATGTACAACCACGGAGCCACGTCGGGGAGTCTGCCACGTATTCTTCTAACCGCAACGAATTTGTGTCAAACCCCTTTTTGCTGCTTTCCGAACAGCAGAGATAATCTCAGGGTGCTCTGGGTGAAATACTCAGAGAGATTTGTCTCTCCAACCGTTAGTTGTGGAATTTTCTTGGTGAGTTGATGTGATACTTCTACGAGTATCCTTTTTACACCGTTGGTCTTTTTCACTTCAAAACCTGGGTAGACCCTCACTACGATACCATCTTCCCGTGCGCTGATCATGCAGAGAAACTGTGTCTTCTTAGCTCTTTCTATCGCCAAAGACTCGATCAGAATTGATTTCCCATCTCGATCGATGTATATGTTGGCCGTTCTAAGGATTCCCTTCTCATTCTTGACGAAGATTGGCTCCAACTTCTCGAACATCTCTCTTACTTTCACGTTCCCTCTCAAGACGACATGGGACACGTTAATCACCAAACCATTATTGACATAGGCATTGTCAAATCTTCTGTTCGAGAAAAAGAGCGAGGTGTCAGACAGAGAAGATTGGACCCCCGGCTACTGTTCCCAAGCTGTAGTTCCTACCAAACCTTTTTTTTCACAAGATATCTCATGGAGGTTCAGGTGCGCGAAGGTGGATTCGCACACTATAGAGT
>CAYXJU010000005.1:0-41057 GCA_964464765.1 uncultured Candidatus Bathyarchaeia archaeon
TCATAGGACCAAGCGGTGCTGGCAAGAGTACTCTACTTCGCTGTATTAACCTCCTCGTGAAACCGGATTCTGGACGCATCTTTCTAGAGAGTGAAGAGATCACGGGCAAGCATGTAGACTTGAGCCAAGTGCGTAGCGAGATAGGCTTCGTATTCCAGCACTTCAACCTCTTCATGCACTTGTCCGCTTTGGAGAACGTTAAGCTTGGCTTGGTGAAGGTGAAGAAGTTGGACAGGAAAGAAGCTGAATCCAGAGCGACACTCGCGCTAAAAAACGTGGGCATACAGGATGCGTTGTTTGAACATTATCCCGCACAGTTGAGTGGTGGACAACAACAGAGAGTTGCCATAGCCAGAGCGATCGCTCTGGAGCCAAAGATCATTCTACTTGATGAGCCGACATCGGCCTTGGATCCTGAATTGATAGGTGAAGTGTTGAGGGTCATGGAGCAGCTAGCGCAGTCACGTACCACAATGTTGGCTGTGACACATGAGATAGGCTTTGCCAAGAATGTAGCTGATGAAATAATCTTCATGGATAATGGCGTGGTACTTGAGACTGGTTCACCTGCACAGCTACTTTCCAATCCGAAAGAAGAACGAACTCGAAAATTCCTCGGCAAGATTACAGAGCTTTACGGAGTCAGCAGGACGGAGAAATAGTTGGAGATAACCGACCTTCTATTCCAATTCTGGCCGTTACTGCTTCGAGGCTTCGAAACAACTATGATTCTCGCTGCAGCCGGTTTCTTGCTAGGTTTCGTCATTGGCGTTCCAGTGGCTTTGGCTGAGACTTACGCCATCAAACCGATTAGATGGCTGGCGATAAGCTACGTGGAATTGATTCGGGGCACCCCGATGCTGGTCCAGATATTCATAATCTACTATGCTCTACCCCAAGTCGGTATCACATTTGATGCAATAACGGCCTCCATTATTGGTCTGGGCATCAACAGCGGCGCATATCAAGCCGAGTATTTCAGGGGAGCCATGAAATCCATTCCATCTGGACAGATGGACGCAGCTCTGTCGATAGGAATGAGGATTACTCAGGCTTTGCTCTCTGTCATTCTTCCTCAGTCGCTCAGACTCGTAATTCCAGCATGGACAAACGAGATCGTGTATCTAGTTCAATATTCCTCGGTGGCTTACTTAGTGACTGTAGTTGAGCTTACTGCAGTTGGTGGAATAATCGGCGTACGAACTTTTCAGTACGTCGCGATTTACTCAATAATTGCCTTGATCTATCTTGCTATAACAATTGCCATAACGAAGACGACACGCAGAATCGAATTCAAATACACGATTCCGGGACTGGGGTCGTCACGAACCTTCAAATTGTAATTGTCTGCAGTTGGACGCGCTATGTTTGCCTCAGCAGCTTACCCACCATGAGCACAGCTGGGTAAGTAAGGTCTTCCTCGATCTTGGCATGTGTCCTAAGCTTCTCAGCGAATTCGACTACAGATCGTTTACCCGCTTTTCTGGCAACGCTCTCAAGCTTATCGAGTGTCTTCACAATTTCCGCATGTTCTTGAAGCATCTTCTCATACTCAAGTTTAAATTTGTCACATCGTTCCAGAGCCTTTGCAGAGTCTGCAGCAACTTTGCTTTCGGCTATTTCCCTTGCTAAACCTACTACCGGTAAAGCCAGTTCATTTTCCTTCTCGAAGTGGGGATGTAAAACTGCCGCCACCTCTTTCGCTGCTGTTCCAACCTTGCCGGACATCTTCGTAGCTCTGGCCAGTTGCGCATGCAGTTCTTCATGTTCCTCATTCATAGCTTCAGGAATTTCAAGAGGCATAATACTTCAAGAGAGATACTTAGATTGGCATCCACTTTAACTTTTAACTGACAAACCATCTGTGAGACTGGGAAAGATCTAAATGTAGCCAACATTGGATAAGTCCCAAAGCAGTTCTGGATCGAACTCCCAAAAATACGAGAAATCCGTGTGAGCTTCAATGTCAAATGATAAAGAGTCTGTGTCACGTAGAAAATACTTGAAAATTGGTGCTGGTGTCGCGGTTGCGGTCGCTGCGGTTGGAGCAGGAACTTATGTGGTTACGAGACCGAAACCTCCTCCGCCGGAAGAAAAACCAATCATAATAGGTCTGCAAGCCGAGTTGACGGGTATCGGCTCACTCTACGGTGCATGGTATCAACGTGTAACACAACGCGGAGTTGACTTTATCAATTCCCAGATGGGGGGTATCGCCGGCCGTCCCATCAAGCTCGTAGTTGAAGACACAGCCACTGACGCTGCAATCGGCGCTCGGAAAGTGCGCAAACTGATCCTAGATGAAAAAGCAGATTTCATCAACGGCGCATTGTTCTCGAATGTTCTGCTTGCGAGTGTGCCAGTAGCCAAAGAATTGAAAACAATCTACTTTGCCAATAGTGAGGACTATGGAGTTGTCTCAGGCGACGGCAATAGATACGTTTTCCAAATCATAACAGATGTTCGTGCCCAGATAACGTCGATTATTGACTGGCTTCTAGAGACCCTAGGCAAAAAGTGGAGTATGATCTATCCAGACTATGCATTTGGATATTACCACCGCGACTGGTTCTCCAGCCTAGTTGAAGAAAGAGGTGGAGAAGTTCTCGAAAAGATACCAGTTCCAGCTGATGCGACTGATTTCCTTCCTTACATAAGTCGCATCAACCCACAGAGCGATGGAGTCTATCATGTTATTGTTGGACCGGGCATATTCACATTTGTAAAACAATTGGCGCAGTATGGTTTCAAAGGACAAAAGTTCGGTTTCGTTGACTCGATTGAGGGTATAGACACCGAAACCCTAGCGGATAGTATTGATGGTTGGTGGTTCTGGGAAGCGTTTCCAAGGCGATTGAGCGGTTACGATACGCAATTCAATAGAGAATATCGAGGAATTGTTGGCGTGGATGATGAAGGATACGCCGTCGAAGACAAGAAGAACGTTTCAGTTTTCTCACATATGCACAGTGTCTGGGAGTCGCTTTTCGCAATCAAGTTGGGTGTAGAAGGAAGCGGCTGGCAGAGCAAAGCCGACAACAAGAAATTCATTGAGTATATGGAGAACTTGCAGAAATTGGATGAAGGCATAGGTTTTCCTGCTGGAACGAAACTCTTCAATCCGAAGAATCATCAAGCATTCGGCCAACACTTCATCTCCCAGATCGAGTCAGGTAAAATGAACGTTAAAGTTCGAATTCCAGCTGAGAAATCTCTCTATGACCCTACGATCGACTATCGGCAAGAGCCTCTCGATTAGAACAACCCTTTTCTCTTCAAGTCAAACAATGACTACTCATGGCTGTGGAAACGCAACTACTCCTTGGACTTTTGAATGGCGTAGTTTTCGGATTGGTAGTTGCCCTCATAGCCCTAGGACTTTCATTGATCTTTGGTCTCATGGGAGTCGTTAATGTTGCCCACGGAGAACTTTTCATGTTGGGCGGCGTGATCACGTGGTACGTTACAAACTACTTCGGCGGATACTATGCCGCACTTCTGTTAGCCCCATTAATCGTGGGAGGAATCGGCCTTGGAATTGAACGCAGCGTTCTTAGACCGTTGGGATACAAACCGGACACCACCATAATTGCAACCATAGGAATTCTCTTCGTAATCCAACATTCAGTATTGATCTTTTTTGGTCCGGCTCCTCGTAACATTGCGCCACCAATTGATTTTCTGATTCAGTTCCCAGGGTTTGGATATTCAGGTTACAGGATCATAGTCGCCGTTGCGGCTTTACTTTTGTTGACGATAATTTGGGGCGTTGTCTACAAAACGAACTTTGGACTATACGTTAGAGCCTGCCAACAGAATCGAGAGATCGCAACGACAATGGGGGTCCCTGTCAACCGAATCTACGCGCTGACATTTGGTCTAAGTTCTGCGCTGGCTGCACTTGGAGCGGCCATCTCGGCTCCTCTGCTCTCCGTCTACTACTTAGCTGGACTTGATGCTCTCGTAATCTCATTCATTGTTGTAATCATAGGTGGACTGGGAAGCCTTAGAGGAACTGTCCTCGCAGCAATTCTGATACCAACAATGGAAGGCGTGGCCACGGCATTTGTTACTCCAACTGAGGCACGCATAATCTCGTTGCTGCTTCTGGTGGCTGTACTTGTTCTGAGGCCTTACGGTCTGTTCGGGCGGAAAGGTGCAAGTTAGTCTTGTATGGAAAATCCGTGATGTACGACCTGTCGACATATTTTGGCCCACCGTTTCTGTTTGCAGTTGTAGAGCCTCTGCTGGATCCTTTTCAACGTGTGCTACTTACAGAGATCATGATATGGTGCATGTTTGCTATGGCGTACAATCTACTGTTCGGACACACAGGCTTGTTGAGTTTGGGGCATGCACTCTTTTTCGGATCCGGCATGTATGGTCTTGCGTTCTCTCTCATCTATCTGAAAACGGACTTATGGATCTCAGTGTTGCTCGCATTTGTTGGTGCCGCCATCTTCTCCACTCTAATTGGTTTAATTGCTATCAGGGTGAGAGGAGTATACTTTCTCATAATTACGTTGATTCTCTCAATGACCTTCTATGCAGCAGCATTGAATTATCCAGAAATGAGCGGTGGAAGCGACGGCTTAGTGCTTAAGATTCCTCATCTGAACTTCTTCAACCTCACTTTTGACATAGTTGATCCAACCGTGAACTATTATTTTGTCTGGATCTTCTTGACTTTCTCATACATTTTTCTTGTCAGACTGGTTGATTCACCTTTGGGAATTGTTCTGAAGGCAATTCACGAAAATGAGCAGCGGACTAGACTCGTAGGATATAATGTGGACAATTGGAGACTTTTTGCATTTGCAGTTTCAGGAACTTTTTCTGGATTGGCAGGTTCAATGTACGCCATCACGTTTCGCTTCGCTGGTCCTCAGTTGATGAGTCTTACAGGATCTGTCAATGTCCTAGTGTGGACCTTAGTAGGCGGATCCGCCACTATGCTGGGTCCCATAGTTGGAACAATCGTAATGGTCCTAGCAGTAGACTACATTAGCTCTGAAACGTTAGGTTACCTGATATTTGTCGGCATAATCCTAATTGTTGTCACCAAGTTTGCTCCTAAGGGCATTGTTGGCACAATCAAAGACCAGCTAAGGCTCTCCGGTGGCTTGAAACATGAAAGACAACAAGAATGACTCTCCCCTTCTTGAAACGCGCAATTTGACAAAAAGCTACGGAGGTCTCATCGCAGTCAACAACGTGAACTTCAAACTTGCCGAGGGAGAACTTCGGGCAATTATTGGTCCGAACGGCGCCGGCAAAACAACTTTCGTAAATCTAGTTTGTGGAATATTGCAGCCTGAAAGAGGGCAAATATTCTTTGAGGGCCGGGAGATCACGAATGACCCTCCGCATGTCCGTTCACGTATTGGCATAGGGTATACCTTTCAGTTAACGTCCATCTTTCCTGAGCTTTCAGTATTCGACAACGTCAAGCTTCCCGTTCAGGCAAGAACTCTTGGAAAATTCGAGTATTTGGGCTCGCTCTCCAATAAACGGGTCCAGTCAAAAGTTGAGTCAGTTCTAAAACAAGTAAGGCTCGAAAAAAACGCTGCGACACGGGCAGATGCCTTAGCTCACGGAGATCAACGCAAGTTGGAGATTGCAATAGCTCTAGCACTTGAACCCCGTCTCCTTATCCTCGATGAGCCTACTCAGGGAATGGCTGCGAAAGAAGTCGATGAAACAATCAATCTAATCCACACGGTTTCAAAAAAGACGACAATTCTGATAATTGAACATAATATGGAGGTTGTGCTTGAACTGGCCCAACGAATCACCGTATTCGACAAAGGAACAGTAATCGCTGAAGGAACGGGCTCCGAAATAAGTCGAGATCAGAATGTCATCAATTCCTACCTAGGAACGGGATGAAAGAGAGTTCGAGTACAATGCTTCTGCTGGAGAACGTGAACACATTCTATGGGAAAAGCCAGGTTCTGCACGACATAACATTCGACGTTGGCGACACCGAGATTGTGACGATTCTGGGACGAAATGGAGCTGGAAAAACAACCACACTCAAGTCCATAATGAATCTAGTCAAACCGCGCTCTGGAAAAATTCTATTCAACGGAAATGACCTAATGTCGATAATGCCTCACGAAATCCCAAAGCTTGGAGTTGGATATGTACCACAAGGCAGAGGAATCTTTCCTGACTTGACTGTTCAAGAGAACCTTCTTGTTGGAGCTTTAGCAACGACCCATTCGCGAGACTCTATAGAGGCCACGTTGCACCTGTTTCCAGTCTTAGGCGAGAGACTGAAACAGACTGCGGGAACGTTGAGTGGAGGCGAACAGCAGATGCTGGCGATCGGCCGAGCACTCGCCATTAAACCGAAACTTCTCATAATGGATGAACCGACTGAAGGCTTGATGCCCTTGATGGTGCAATCGGTTCTTGATGTCACAAGACGCATCAACTCATCAGGTGTTGGTGTGCTGATTGTAGAACAGAGACTGGAAGTCGCTTTGAAACTGACGAATCGTTTTCTGATAATTGAGAACGGAACAGTTAGACTGCAAGGAACGCCGAAAGATTTGACAGAGAACAAGAATCTTGTGCTGAAATATCTGGGCTTTAGAACCTAGATCTTGTATAAGCAAACTGCCTTTGCTGATACCGGGGCTTCTAAACAAGGTTAATTGAACTGTAGCCACCTACTGGTTTTGTTACAGTCAGGCTAGTCTCAAAGGCTTCTCTTACATCTTCGATGTGAGAGATCACCAATATTTTTTTGAAGCGTGTTCGAAGGGTCTGAAGAATTTCTACGGCCGCCCTTCTTCCTTCTTCATCTAGCGGTCCGAATCCTTCATCTATTACCAGAGTCTCAATTCTCCCTCTATACCCACTTCGCTGGGTAACAACTTCTGATACACCCAAGCGGAGGGCTAGGTTGATTCGTATTCTCTCCCCTCCTGAGTATCGACTTACTGGGTGGCTGCGACTCTGTTCAACCGCTTCAATAATTAATTCCTCAGTCACTTTTCCCGTCTTCGTCTTCCTTCCAAACCTAAAGCTAACATCCATCCTGCCATTTGACAAGTCTCTGAGTATCTTGGATGCTTCTTGTTCGATTTCAGGAACTATCTCCATTAATATGGCTGTGGGGACTCCGTCCTTGTGAAAAACTTCTTTTTCTAAGAACTCGTAAGCCCATCTGATTCTCTCCTGTTCGCCCATCTGTTCGATAATTTCTCTATGTTTGGTTTTGGCTTGTTCGATCTCGTTCAGGTCTTCTTTGTCGCGGTTTCGATCAGCTTTCGCTGTACCGAGACCGATTTGAATCTCTGTTAGTTCACTTTCAAGTTTTCTTCGTTCTTCATCGAACGCCTTGAACGACTTAATGGTAGGGGCGAGTTTTCGAAGTACGCTTTCTAGTTCAGCTATGCGCTTCTTTGTCTGTGTTGTCTGCTCATTGATTCTCTTCAGTTCTTTTTCCAGTTGCGGTAGACGATTAGCTAATGTTGTCAGCTGTCCTATTCTTCTGTCTAGTTCTGATAGTTCATCGATGGCTTTCTCCACTCTTACGGTCGCCGGGCCTACTTCATCTTTAAGCACGCTGTGAACATTACGGACATTCTCTGCTGCTTGATCCCGTTCTGTGAGTAGCTCACTCAGTGAATATTCATATTTTTTCAGAAGTTGTTTTCGATGTGGTTCATCGAGTGGTCTCTTGCAGATTGGGCATTCTGGAACTGTATGGTCCTTGATTCTCCGATAGTTCTCCGTTTCTTCTTTGACCTTGAGTTCAATGGTCTGAATCTTTTGTTGCCATTCCGTCTCAGTCACTTTCAGCTGTTCTCTTTGTTGAATGATTCTCCGCAATTCATTGCTAAGCTTCACTCTCTCCTTAAGATGGAGCTTGAGAGTCTCAAGTTCGGTTGTTGCATTTTCGACCTCCTGTATCTGCCTCAGAATATTCTTGGAATTCTGCTCGTCAATCTCCAATTGGTTGGCAAGCGTCATTCTTTCAATTTCTTTGGTATCGGATTCTATCTTCCTCTGTGTGATCTCGTCCAGTTCACGCTCAATCTCTATCTTCCTGGTCGTGATCCGCGCAAAATTCTCTTCTGATCGAATGATCTTTGCATTGTGCTCATTGAGTCTTTCTTTGATATGTTCTTCGTGAGAAATCTTGTTTTCCAACATCTTTTTCGTTGCCTCAAGACTTGAGATCTGATTTCTGATTTCCCACGCCTTTTCGTGAGCATGTTCTCTCATCGATTCGTAATCCTGAAGTCCGAAAATACTAGCAAGGATTGCTTTGCGTTCAGCTGGAGGTTTAGCCGTTAGGCGATCCATCTCTTCTTGACGTATGATTGTGGAGCTGACAAAGGTCTCGTAGTCCATGCCCAAGACTGATTTGACTTTCGAATTGACAGCCTTGACATCTGCGATTGGATCAGACAGAATAACGGATGTGAGTCGGGCTTTTGCAGCTCCTTTGCGTCCAATCGTTCGCTCAACCGTGTATGTGTTCCCATCCTTGTCGAATGTGGCCGAGACATAGGCTTCATTGGCTCTGTCGTTGATTAGCGTTTCATCACCCAGTTCACGAATATCGGTTGCAGCGGATTTTCCATAGAGTGCAAAAGTCAATGCTTCGATCAGCGAACTCTTGCCCGCACCGTTTCTACCTCCTATACCTATGGCATCGACGTTTGCTAGGTCGATGGTCTGTATCTCAGGTCCATAACTCTTGAAGTTCCTTAATGTGAGAGATAGAAGGTTCAGGCTTTCCCGGCCTCCGACAGCACTTCCTCTATGATCTCGTTTCCAAGCCTACCTACAACTCTTCTCTCATCTTCAGACAATTTTGCCGCTTTCAAGTATTGCTCCAGAGTCTCATGTGGATTCAGGCTTCGCCAGACAGCAGTCGCCTCATTGGGTTTCTCAAATGTTCTCTCGAACTTCACTTGATGCCAGAAGGCTGGAACTAGTCTCTCACGAATTAGATCTAGGTCCAGATGGATGCTGGGCCTAATCTTCAAGATGAGTCTCACTATGGCATCGTTGATTTTGATTTTCTCAATACTCTCAGCTATTAGTTTGGTAGGGTCTTTTGTTTCTGTACAGTCTAACTCCATGTTGATCATTCGACGTGTCTTGACGGGTACAAACTTCCATTGGAGCATCCCACCTTCATACGTGATGTCTACAAAGCCCTTCTTTTCATCTGCTTCGCTGAAGTCTACCTTTTCCAATGAACCGGAATAGACCATTGGAACCTTGTTGGGAAGTGTTTGGTAGCTGTGAACGTGCCCCAGAGCGACGAAGTCGAATGAGTCCGACTGAAGCATCCTAGAGGGAACAGCAAACTCTGCGCCTAGTATGTAGACACGTTCTGCTCCTCTTCGAGCTCCTTCGACCAACAGATGTGCCGCCAGTATTCCAACTTGAGCATCTCCCTTTCCTATTTTCGTGAATGCGCGAATGTTGTTTTCTATCTCAGCCTGAAATGCTGCCATCAATTCATTTGTGTCAAGTTCAACCTTCGCTAGTCTAGCCTTCTCAGCTTTGGCTGCTACGTGGATCGGATGCTTGTATGGGAGAGCGAAGATTCTCAGCTTCACTCCATCACGCGATGTAAGGTCGATTGCATCTGGCTTGTTGAATATGTGAACCCTTGAGAGCTTGAGCTCATCGAATACCTCCATAGGTGCAGCTCTTCCAACAGTCTTGGGGGTATCGTGATTGCCGAGAAGCACTATCACTTCAATCTCTTTAGAAGTGAGTTGATAGATTCTGTTAGCGAACATCTTGAGAAGCGTCGAGCTTGGGCTGACGTCTTTGAATGTATCGCCGCATAGGAGAACGACATCAGCATTTCTTTCGATCGCGTAGTTCACACATTGATCAAAAGCTACAAAGAAATCTTGAACCCGACGATTCAAGCCTGTCGACGGATCCTCAATCCCATAAGTGGTTGTTCCAAGATGGAGATCCGCCGTGTGGATGATCCTCACAGGCTAGCCCTTCTTCAGTGACTGCCACATCACAATAATCCTATAAGGATTTGAGATTGAAAAAAGGAACAGGGGTTACGCTTTCTGTGATCGAGGGCGGCGATCACACTTGGCCTGGCAAGTCAAGTGTCTATTCCCCAATTGGCAAGGTGAGCATGGACATCGATGCTATGGAATCTATTTGAGAGTTTTTTCAGATGCATCCAAAAGCGCATGACTAGTTGACGACGATCTGTTGTACTCGCGTGGTGAGGTTTTCGCTGTTTTTCTCACGGTTTTCCCTTTTCGCCTTTGAGTGTGCTGATTGCGAGTCTGAGCGTTTCCTGATGTCTTTCCTCGTCGGCCGCTATATACTCAAGAATCTTTCTAATCGCTGTTTCTTTTGCATCAAGTAGTGCAACCCGCGAATGCAGAAAAGTCAAGTACTCTTCTCCAACAGTCTTCTCGTGATCTATCAGGTTCTCCAAAATTTTCAACAAGGGCATGCCTTTTCGGAAACTCGCTCCAAGAGATTGTGTGGACTCTGTTGCGTCTCTGAAAGCTCTTCCCATCACTTCCTCGCATTCGGCCATTTGTGGTGGATAGGTTTGACCATAGATTCCAGAGATTTGCTCCAAAACCCTCTCGTGTTTCCTGGTCTCTTCGAGGATGTTAACTAACAGTAGTTTGACTCTGGGGTCATCGGCTTTTTCAACAATCTCATCATAAAGTGACCTTATCTCATGTTCGAGAAAGGCAAGACATGAAAAGAACAGTTGATTCACATCCTACCATGCTTATTCTCTGCAATTAGAATCTAATACGACAGCAAGGAGTTACTGTTGACTTGATTCTTAACCTTTTTCAGCATTAGAACTGCATCCCAAAAGAAGCGTGGATCTGCAGGCGGTTTCTGAAACACTTATACGAACAAGCATCGAATTCTACGTGGAGGTTAGAGTGGGATGCCCAAGAAATCAGAGGTAAGCTCAGAAGAATTGCAGAGGGCAATAGATGATGTTAGAGAATTGGCTGAAACGTCAAGAGCCAAGCTTGAGGATTATATGAAAGAGAAGCCGCTTGAGTCAGCGTGTTTCATACTGATGGCAGGTCTTTTGGTTGGTGTCTTGATGGGCGCATCTATGTCTAGGCGCGACTAGTCATGTCGAAAGCGACGGTTCTTGAGAGATTAGTTCAAATCCTCTCTTCAGCGTTAGCTGGGAAGGTTCTAGGTGATCTTGACAAGAAAATAAGGGACTATGTCACTGACATCGTTCAAAAAGTTGCAAAGAAACTAATGATAATGGTCACAGGGGTCACCATCGCCCTGATAGGATCGCTCTTTATGTTCGTGGCGTTTGCAAAGTATCTGAACGAAGTTATGCATTCGACATGGATGGGTTGGGGTGTCGGAGGACTCGTGACATTAGCGGTTGGGCTGGTTGTATATGCCCTAAGCCGACGATAACTCCGTATCCATCATTCCAAACGAATTCTACAGTCTCACTTGAACCGATCTACTTGTCAGTTCTCGAATTGCGTCGGAAGCGATCCAGTTAGCACTTTCTGACTTCAGTTTCTGAATTCTCTTGGCGGTCTTAATCGCCTTTCTGTTCAGTTTCAGATTTCTCTTTCCAATTTGACGTAAAGCCCAATTAACAGCTTTCTTCACAAAGTTTCTCTCGTCAACTGATTCGTTTACGATTCGCGGAAAGAACTTTAGGAAATCTTGGTCTCTAGCTTTCTTGTCATGGACTGCCAACGTGGCCATCAAGACGAATCCTGCTCTCTTGATATACTCTTCTTTTCTCTTGCTCCATTCAACAGCCTTTTCATGCGCAAAATTCGTCTTATCAAAAAGGTTGCTGCAACACTGGTCGCATACGTCCCAAGAGTCAAAGTCCTTGACCCAACGCTCCATCTGCTCCTCAGTAACCATTTCTGGATTATCAATCATACCCGCCAGTATCCGTGCCTCGTGGACGCCCGAGGACCAGAGTCGCTCAGCCAGCAGATGATCTCTACCAGTTTTTTTGGCTATCATCCTGATGTTGGGAATTGAGACCCCCAAGGTGTTCTTTGGGTTGATTCCAAATCGTGCCATACCTGCTACCGCTTTGGGATCAGACAGAGCCTTCAGATCCTCAAGAACCTGCCCACACCTTGCATTCATACTACTTTCCTCAAATACTCAACAAAATACTCTAACAGCGTGCAGAGACGGTCGTCCTACAATCTGTCTATCTTCGCTGCCAAAATGAAATCGTTCTCTGAGAGGCCTCCTATAGCATGCGTTGTCAAAGTAAGCTTCACACGACTGTAGAAGATTTGAATGTCGGGATGATGGCCCTCTTCCTCAGCCACACGAGCAACGCTGTTGACAAAGCTGATGGCTTCTGCAAAGTCCTTGAATTTGAAAATCTTCTGGATTGTGTTTTCCTCCAGTTTCCATCCTTCAACCTGTCCGAGTAGCTTCTGGCTTTCCTCAGGAGTCATGGGCTGCATGCCGCCTTCGCAGGGTTTGCATCTCTTGGATGTGAGTTCCATCATCAGCCTCACCTGTAAGGTCGTTCATTGAAAAATCTCATCGAGTATCACTAGATAATCCTTCCGGAAACCACAAACTTTTCTGTCAATCACGTCAAAGATTATTGGAGCTCGCAAAATGGGAGGGAGGGAATTCGGAGACCGCGAGAAAACTGATTCACATGGCCGGAGTATTCACAATAGTTGTTGCTGAACTTCTGGGAAAAACCACACTATCAATCATAATCGTTTCTATCACAATCCTCTATGTGATCTCTGAGTACTTAAGACTCCACAAGAAGAATATTCCCATTATTACGAGGATAACCAGGCTCTTAGCTCGTGAAGATGAGTCTTCGGGATGGATTCTTCGCCCAATCTCCTACGCTGTAGGAATAGTGGTCACCATGCATCTTTTTCCCGAACCCATAGGCTACGCTTCAATACTGATTCTGACCTTGGGTGACGGTTTTTCATCACTGATTGGCGCAAGGTTTGGTCGCCACCCTATACCCTATAATCGCGACAAGACCGTTGAGGGATCGATCGCTTTCTTCCTAGCCAGCTTCTTCTCAACAACGATGCTCGTTCCGCCTCCTACGGCGCTTATTGGAACCATGATGGGTGCGTTCATTGAGTCTCTTCCCACCCGATATAGCGAGAATATCATGGTTCCAGTTGTTTCAGGGCTTTTCATGAGCATTACTCCCGTTTGTTTAATGGGATATATCTACACGCATTAGAGGTAGAATGCTGTCGTGAATCATGTTGGTGAAGTCTTGCTTTGACTAGTTTCTTGCATATGGTTAGAACTAGAAGAAGTGTGAAACAAAGATTTGTCGAGAGACCTGTTACAAACCAAGTCCTGAATCGGGTTCTTGAATCAGCAACTTGGGCTCCTTCAGCTCACAATTCACAGCCGTGGAGTTTCGTGGTGATCAAAGACAATGCAGTAAAGAGAAGACTCGCAGAGAATATGGCGGTTGTGTGGAGAAGGGACTTTGAGGTGGAATCGACTCCAGTTGATGAGCGTGAGAAGCGGATTGGAGCGTCTGTAGACCGGATATCGAATGCTCCTGTCGTCCTAGTCGTTTGCCTCATGACTGAACATCTTCAACAATACCGTGACAATCGAAAAAAGAATTGTGAACATATAATGGCCGTTCAGAGTGTTGCCGCTGCCATACAGAACCTTCTCTTAGCTGCTCATGAGTTGAATGTTGGTTCGTGTTGGTTGTGTGCGCCTCTCTTTTGTCAGGAAGCTGTGAGAGAAACTCTTGGAATTCCCGGAGATGTGGAACCACAGGCACTTGTTCTTCTGGGATACTTTGAGGGCTCAGTTGAAACGCCACCGAGGAAGCCTCTGATGGAGATAGTCCACATAGACCGCTGGTGAATGATTGATCACTGTTCTTGCAGGAGGGGTAGGAGCGGCACGCTTTCTTCAAGGTCTAGTCGAGATCTATCCAGAAAACGAGATTATCATAATTAGCAACACCGCAGACGATATCGAATTCTATGGACTCCACATTTCCCCTGATATCGACATAGTGATGTACACATTGACCGGAATGGTCGACAACGAAAAGGGATGGGGTGTAGAACACGACACGTTTCATTGCCAAGAAATACTTGGCAAATTGGGTTTTGAAACATGGTTCAAACTTGGAGACCGAGATCTTGCCACTCACATTTTTAGGACCAATCAACTTCGAAGCGGTTTGAAACTGTCCCAAGTTACGAGACAACTCTCAAACGCCCTAGGATTGAGAGTGACCATTCTTCCGATGACCGATGACAGAGTTGAGACAAGAATACTAACTGAGGACGGCGATATGCACTTTGAAGAATATATGGTAAGAAGACAAATGAGAGGGAATGTTCGCTCTGTCAAGTTCTCAGGCATAGAGAACGCAAGAGCTGGACCCGGCGTCGTTGAATCAATTCAAGATGCGGAAGCAATCATTGTCGCTCCAAGCAACCCTTTGGTGAGCATTGGTCCGATACTGGCGGTCCAAGGCGTCAGGGAAGCTTTGAAATCGAAAGGCAGAGTTGTAGCCGTAAGCCCCATTGTCAAGGGATCAGCGATCAAAGGCCCAGCGGATAGGATGATGCGATCGCTTGGACTGGAAGTATCAGCGTTTGGTGTAGCTCAAATGTACAAAGACTTCCTGTATGGATTTGCACTGGATAAACTCGATGAGTATCAGAAAGCACGCATCGAACACTTAGGACTGGAGGTCACAGTCACCAACACATTGATGAGAGATCAGGAAGATAAGAAGAACTTGGCTAGAAACTGCCTTGATCTGGCACTACAAAGATTCTGAACTGTCTTCCGGCCGTGGGATAGATTGACAAAGATCTTTGTGGCAATTCCCGTGAAGAAGCTCCCAGAATCAAAAACCAGATTGTCTTCTATCCTTACTCTAGAGGAACGTCAAGAACTTGTCCGCAGAATGCTAACAGATGTGCTGGAGGCCGTCATCCAGTCGGACTTGGTCAGTCGAATACTAGTTGTCTGCTCCGACACTAAACTTGCGGAAGGAATATGCAGCCCGAAGGTTGAGATGATTATGGAGCAAGATAGACAAGGGCTTAACGCGGCTCTCAGGGGGGCAGTTGCCCGTTCCATGCAAAGAAATGCAAGTTCTCTCCTTATCCTCCCCGCAGATATTCCATTGATAGAAAAGGATGATGTTGAAGAAATTGTTCGTTCAAATCTGGACCGTGGAGTTGTAATTGTACCTTCAAAAAACAATCTAGGAACAAATGCACTTATGTTGACTCCTCCTGATGTGATCCGTCCTGCGTTTGGATCTGACAGTTTTGTTTCGCATCTTAGTCTCACTAAGATCCGAGGAATCCCCGTAACCACGCTTCGAGTGGAAAGGGTGTGCCTAGATATCGACACGCCGGAAGATGCCGGAGAATTCTTGGCTTTATCTGCTCACGGAGCTGCACGAGACTATCTTTTCGAGATAAGTATGATTGAACGCTTGAGAAACTAGCAATAGTATTTCTGTTATTCTCAAGTGCCCAGGTTCCACGCATCAGTTGCATATCTCGTTCTATAAAGTTCGTTGGCCAACCGAATCTCATGTTCATAGAGTTCTCCGTTCTCTAAATCGATTCCGAGAGAACTCCTGAAACCTTCTGCAATGGTCATCTTGATCTCATTTATGGCTACTTGTGGATATATCTCAGATACATTAACCACGTCATCTTTCATATGTCGCAAAACTTGATGGAGAGTCTGCAAATCAGCATTGACCAGCAAGGTTCCATGAATCAAACATACGTCACGCAATCTGTGAATTGCCAATCCTGAAACCTTCTTGCCATGTGATAGGATGCTGTTCGGTGGACAAAATTCAGATGTCACTCCTGACTTCGACAATCCAGTAATGACTGACTTCGAGAACGTTTTGTAGATTTTCAGAATATCACTGGGAATTTGAGATGTTGATACGTCGTATACTGCGCTGAAGTTCAGATTTCCGAGATCGTGATAGACAGCCCCGCCTCCAGAGGTTCTCCTAACTACTTCAATCCCCTTCTTCCAACATAAATTGAGGTTTACTTCAGATCGGGAGGCACTGGAACATCCCACGACTACGGATTTGCTGTTCTGCCATATTCTCAGCGTATCCTTGGCGAAGCCTTGTTGCCTCGTCCTAAGTATCGCTTCTTCTCTCGCCATATTGAGTTTTGGAAGCGTCTCATTGTCTATGAGGAAACGCCACTGCAATTTCATCGCTTCCGTAACAAGAATCGAAGTTTGTTAGGCGGATGCCCTATTTCAGGGTGTTCGTACGATTATCGACTTCGTGACATCTGATCCACCGGACTCATAATTCTCATAAAATACGGTTGGTTGTCATAGCGAAATTGTGGAACTTTTGTTCTATTACGTACTCCACTTCAATTCTGAAATCGCGAGAGATTAGACTCATGTTATAGCTTATATCGAAAGAACATGTGACTGCGTGTGATGAAGATCAGCGTACGTAGGTGGACGATTTGCTCACAGTGATACCACTCTCGGACAAGGCTGTTCTTTCAACATCTATACTCGTAGACTGGGAAGGTGTGAAGTTTCTATTCGACGCTGGACCAGGTATCACAATACAAGTGTTTGATCGAAAACTGGGGCTGGCGCAGATTCAACTGATACTCATTTCTCATTCTCATATTGACCACTTCTGGGATCTTGTGCCGATGTTATGGTTGAGAAGGATGATGGGTCACAAACGCGTGGTACAAATTGCCTGCCCAAAGAGTGAGCTTGGACTATTCGAATGGTGTGTGAAGGTTTCGCAGGCTGGCGACCTCGCCAAGATAGTTGGCATGGAACCTGGACAGATGCTGGAATTGGCAGACCTTGAAGTTGAGGCTTTTCAGGTTGATCATGCTAAAGATCAGCTTTGTCTTGGCTACGTTGTGTCTGAGAAAGCCAAACGAAAGCTCGACACTGATAAGCTTAGAGAAAAAGGCGTTCCTATCGAGCTGTGGCGGAAGATCGCGAAGGGTGAAACGATTAGTTTCAAAGGCGAAATTCTAGACCCTGAAGATTATTCACATGAGAAACGAAGAAGGATTGTTTATAGTGGAGATACGGGGCCATGCAATGCGTTGACTGAAGCCGCCAAGAATGCAACGCTGTTGATTGTTGAGGCAACGTTTCTGGATGAAAGCTATCGAGACTTGGCGCACGCGTATGGTCACATGATCGTTGGCGATGCTGTAAATCTTGGAGTTCAAGCCAAGGTTGAGAATTTGTTGCTTACTCACAGATCCCTGAGGCACACGTCTGAAGAGGCACTACTCGAGGCGAGAAAGGCTTTGTCTAAGGTTTCGAATCCACCTCGCCTCTTTGTCGGCATGGAACCAATTGTTTTAGGCTGAATAATTGGTTATGTCAGTCTGACGCTGCTATTGAAACGCCAATATACTCAAGGCAATTCCTAGTTTCCCAGCTTGACATTTAAGTAAGTTCTCGGACGACCTCTATTTTGTTCAAAGCCATCATGTATAGAAATAAAGCGTGTAAGAAGTCGCCGTTGTGAGGTAGCGTACCAAGTTGTTTTGCAGTGCTGATTGGCAGATCGTAGGTGTTCACTGCGTTCGCTGGAACAATCACGCGGCGCTTAATGTTACGAGCGTTAGCTCGTAACCTCAAATCCATCGCCAGATCGTATGTGCATAGATCTGTGCAAACGCCGACGACGATAAAAGTATCGACTTCGGAATGCTGTTCGAGCCATTTCTCCATTGTAGTGTCCACAATCGTGTGAAGTGAATTCTTGTGCACAATTACGAAGTCACGTGCAAACGGAAGCGAAGCGATTTCAGGTACTGTCTGGGCCTCATGCGTGCCTTGTACACAATGTGTACCATAGGCATTGAATTCTTCAGCATGTTCACTATGCCATTCCTGAATCAGCACGAAGTTTCTGACACCGTGAGCGTGGGCACGTCGAAAGAGGTTGACTATCGGTTTCACGCACGCCGCAGCGCGCGGGCTGGATAGGCCACCCTCGTAGCAAAAACCATTCAACATGTCAACGGAGCAGACCGCTACGTGTGACGGATTCGTGACTATCGTATGGAGTGCCGCAGGTTTCAGGTCTGCATACCATTCGCTCAACCAGTCCAGAAAATCCTTCGCCTTCTCTGTCAAATTCATTTTTTCCATAGTGTTCACCTCACTACAATCGAGATGTCTCAAAGAGGAGAGACTTGTCTAGAATGTGACAAACATTCACCTTTTCTTGGATCTGAGAAGCCTGTATTGTAGTGTGTACATGTTGACTGCTCCCGTCACTTCTTTTTGGTCAAAGGTTGCTTTCTTTATTGAGCGAATTTCGGGAGCGAAGAGCGAATCGTCGCAATCTCTTTTGGTGATTTGAACATTTCCCTTGTAAAGTTTCATCGTAACCGTTCCATTCATGTGCGTCTGCGTGGAATCTATGAAAGCGTCTAGATCCTTTCTTAGAGGGTGAAGCCACATTCCATGATAGACCATGTCGCTCCAGATGCGGTCAATTTCATGCTTGAGACGAAGCTGCTCCTTTGTAAGAGCCAAATGTTCCAAGTCGCCATGAGTTTTCAGGAAAATGTTGGCGGCAGGTGCCTCGTATATCTCTCGTGACTTAATCCCCATTATCCCGTCTTCAAGGATGTCTATTCTTCCAATTCCATTTTTTCCACCGACTTCGTTGAGATTTATTATCATCTTCACGGGGTCGGTTTCATTGTTAACAGAGATTGGTACACCATTCCTGTATGAGATAGATATGATCGTTGGATTGTTGGATGCTTCTTCGATGGGGACTGCCCACAAATAGTCGGAGTCGATTTGAGTGGAGAGATCTTCCATCTGGCCGCTTCCAATGGAATGTGACCACATATTGATGTCGCCTCCGATCTTACCCACCTTCTTCGCTGGGTCTATCTCCATTTTCCTAAGCATATCCTCCTCAATGGATCTTGTGAGATCTAGTTCTCTTACTGGAGCGATGATTCGGAGGTGTGGAGCGTAGTATCTGAACGCTACTTCCATCCTGTACTGGTCGTTTCCTTTTCCTGTGCAGCCATGCGCTACCGCTTCAGCTCCTTCCTTGAGAGCAACTTCAGCTACCTTTGACGCGATCAGGATTCTGGACATCGAGGTGCCGACTGGATAACCCTCGTATGATCCGTTGGCTTTTATGCATCGAAAGATGTATTCGGTCGCAAATTCTCTTTTGGCATCAAAGAAGACTGGTTTGACGCCAGCGGTCTCAGCTCTCTCTTTGGCTGTTTTGATGTCTTCATCACCCTGCCCCACATCGACGAGAACGGGGATCACCTCTGTGAACCCGTACTTCTCCTTGAGTAGATTCAACATCACCGTCGAGTCCAATCCGCCCGAATATGCTAATGCAACTTTTGCCATCTTCGTTCGACTCATCAATTCAATTAACCGGAAACGTACCCATCAACAATCCTTTTCAGTCTAGCGGCGGCTTCCTCAAGTCTTGAAGTATTGGACCTAATGACCTCCTTGTAGCCTTCAACACGCTTCTTTCGTTCTTGAAGCATTCTCTCTACTTCTTTTGGAGAGGGACTGCCGAGAGACCGACGTGCTTCCAAGGAACAGAGTGGATCAAGTATATGTGAAAGTTCAAGATCAGTCAACTTGATTTTTGAACCTAGAATCTTTTCTGATAGTGCCGAAACATCTTCAGGCTTTACTTCTTTCATGTTTGATCCGCGTTTCACCAAGTCTCTGACGAGTGCACCAACGAGTCTGTGCGACTGCCGGAATGGAAGCCCTTTTGCAGTCAGTTCCTCGGCCAAGTCCACCGCAACCGCATAGCTGTTCTGAGTTGCCTCTGCCCAACGTTCCTGATTGACCTTCAGACTCGAAATCGCCCCCTGCATGACTTCCAGAGACTCTCTAGCAGTTTTCAGAGTCTTCCAGAGTGGTGGCTTGGTTTCTTGAAGGTCTCTGCTGTACCCTGTCGGCACTCCTTTAAGAGTAACGATTAGATCCACCAATGATCCGCAGACAAGGCCTGTCTTGCCTCTTATGAGTTCTATTGTACATGGGTTCTTCTTCTGCGGCATTATGCTTGAGGTTGATGAGTATTGGTCAGAGAGTTCGACATAGCCGAACTCTGAACTCGACCAAACGATTAAGTCATCTGAGATGCGACTCATGTTAACCATTAGGGTTGCGAGACATGCAACGGTTTCTATCGCAAAGTCGCGAGAGCTTATCGCATCCACCGAGTTCTCTACCAGACCGTCAAACCCGAGCAGGGAAGCTACCTTTGACCTGTCTATTGGAAACCTGGTACCTCCGATTGCACAGGCACCCAATGGACTCTTGTCCACTCTTGTGTAACATGAACTCAATCTTTCAAAGTCTCTGGAGAAGGTGTCGGCATACGCGAGTAGATAGTGCGCAAAGTTGCCTATCTGAGCGTGTTGTGTGTGCGTGTAAAGAATTATTGGAACGTCTGTGGTCTCTGAGGCTTTTTGAACTAGGGTTTCGATCAGCTGGACAAGTTTCTCTGATATTTGGTTCAGTTCTGTTCTTGTCTTCATTCTGATATCCAAGGCGACTTGGTCATTTCTCGATCTGGCTGTGTGTAGCTTTCCACCGGGGTCAACTCCAACTTCTTTGATAACGTGATCCTCAAGAAACTCGTGAATATCTTCATAATCACCTGTGACCTTAGAAGCGCCTTTCTCAAGTTCTCTCTGAAGCCTCTTTAAAGACACCAGAATTTTTTTCAGGTCGCTTTTTGGAATAATTCCTTGCTCGCACAACATCACATCGTGAGCTTCCGTGCCAATTATATCCTCAATAAGAATTTCACGATCATCTTCCAGTGATGACATGAATTTGCCAGCTGTCTCATTTGGTTTCTTCGATAGTCTCGACCTGTAAAGTCCCTCACTCATTGATTTCATCCAACTAATCTCTATTCTATCAGCAACTTATTCAAATAGCCATGATGGATGTCTTTCTTAGCTTTTTTGAGATCCTATGTCCAAAAGCCATGCAAAACGGCACTTTTGATCATCTGTGACAAGAGTTCGGATAGAAGTATGTTCAGATCTTTGACAATTTGAGGATCATAAGGCATCTAAGAAATCATGACTTCAATATCATCAAGGCCAGTGTCTTTGGGCGACAATTCTATGAGAGTGGATGAACCGAGGAGTATGCGAGTCATATCTGTCGCTAGTAGCTCGATCTTCGGCCTCAAATCCTTTTAGGAGTCTGCATACTCTAAGCGACTATCGTGAAGCGTGATTTGGTAGATATCTCTCTGATAATTCCAGCTCACAATGAGCAGGAGTCGCTTGCACAAACGGTTGATGATGCACGACGTTGCTACCAGAGATTCGGAATTGATGGAGAGATAGTGATTGTTGACGATGGAAGCACTGATCGGACAGCTCAAATTGCAGAGCAACTGTGTAAAGTAAACCCAGGAATTAGATCGGTAAGATTCGAGAAAAAACATGGAAAGACAGGAGCGTTATTGGCGGGGTTTCAACTGACATCTGGAAAAGTAATAGTTATTGTGGATGCCGACCTTCAATATGACCTCGAAGAGATGCCCTTACTTTATACGCCAATATTCTCCGACCATTATGATTTGGTCAATGGATGTCGAGTTGATCGAAAAGACAACTTTCTCAGAAAAATTCCTTCATCTGTGTACAACAAACTCAATCAGCACATCTTCCACGTGAAGGTCAAGGACGCGAACTCAGGATTCAAAGCCATGAGAAGAGAACTGCTCAATTCTATTACTCCTTTTCTGAAAAAGGATTTTCATCGCTACTTGGTGTCGATCGCAGGATATGTAGGCTACCGCATTCTTGAGGTTCCAATCTCACACCGCCCAAGAGACGCTGGAACATCTAAATATTCTACTCCAACGCGGCTAGCTACAGGCCTCTTGGACATGCTTCGAGCAAGATGGATCTTGAGAAAGTCCCGAAACATGGTGAAAGATTTTGACTTGGATGCCAATCCTAAGACTTGACAAGCGCACCCTGATTCTGGGTCTTATTGTGTTTCTAGTTGCGCTTACCATAAGGATCTGGCATATTACATCAGCAAATTATCTGGACCACAATGGAGACAGTTATCACCACTGGCTAACAAGCTATCTTACTGCCACTCACGGATACGTGCACACAGATTACAAAGGCAACAACCTCAACATCGCATGGCTGCCGTTGTATCATTACATGATTGCAATTCTGATGAATACTTTCAAGGTATACAATTTGAATGTTCAGCATGGATTCAACATTCTACTAGGATCTTTGACATGCCTCATAGTCTTTGTTTTGGCACGGCACTTCAACTCGTTGGAAGTTGGTTTCGCGGCAGGCCTTGCCCTAGCAGTTCAACCATGGTTTGTGGAAATCTCAACTTTGGGAGTTAGTGAGATTGCTGCCATCTTCCTTCTCATGGTTGGAATATATCTCTTCAGTCGTCGCAAGATTACTGTGGCAGCGATTCCAGTAGCGCTGGCCATGCTCATTAGATATGAAGCTTGGGTGTTCGCTCTTCCCATGGTTATCGTAGGAGTGGTTCAGAAACGTGTCTCTCGCGGACAATTTGTTTCCTATTCCCTTGTTTGTCTTGCAGTGGTGATTGGTTGGTCTCTCAATAGTTGGATTCAGACTGGACAACTGACTTCATGGTATACAATCCAATCTATGACAGTGATGTGGGACCGCCTCTTCACCAGCCACGTTGGCGGCGCACTGGAATATGTTGGACTATTGATTGAAGCCACATCAGGTATGTTTCTCGTGGGTTTGCTCGTTGGACTATTGAGAAGTGATAGAGACGCCCGAATGTTGTTCTTTCTAGAATTAACCTACTTGTTGATTGTGATTTTTCAATTCTTCAGAGGAACAGCTCCTTTCCAAGTCAGATTTCTATCCTACTTGTTCCCGCTTACAGCCGCACTTTCACCGGGGGCTGTAAGATTTCTCTCTAGGATTCTGAGACGTTCTGATAGGAAGACCGCGCTCAGCATCTTGTTTCTCGCGATAATCGTCGTCTTTCCTTTGTGGCATCAGTTTTGGATCATCGCTCCAACCACTGATCAAACGCGACTTGACAGACATGTCGCGGCTGAACTAGTCGCTGGAGAACTGCTTGGCCGGATCCACGTTGAAGGAAACATTCTGTGCGACAGCCCCACAATCATATACTACAGTCAACTAGATCCTGACAAATTCTATTCAACCAATAATTTGGAATGGTATAAGCAAACTTGGAACAAATCCCAACTGGCTGCTTGGATGAGTGAACGAGACATTAGGTATTTGGTTTGGCAGAATGTATCTTATTCAGCCAGCTGGTGGCTGTTCCCAGAATTCTCCAATGGAGGTGAACTTGCGCTGCCGCAGATAACCTTCAAAATGATTGTTTCAACAAACACAGATTTCGGCCCAATATACATTTACCATGTGGAAACTCTCTTAACTGGAAACCAAATAATGAGACTCAATTACGCCAACTCCCAGTAATCTGACATTTCGCAGCTGAGAATTGTTCAATAGTTTGAATATGAAAGAATAGCCGTGACTGCAGAATCACAGGGGTTACGATGAAAGGTTTGAGAACTATAGTTGTGGAAGCTAGGTTGCCTAATGTACCGTCGAGGATCGACGAAGTTGTAGCAATGGCTAGAAGCGTTGGGTACGATGTGGTTGACCGAGTGGTCCAAAACCGCAGAAGCATCGATCACTCGTACACTATTGGACGTGGAAGACTCGAAGAGCTGAAACAGAATGTTGAAAAAAAGCAGGCAGAGCTTCTAGTATTCACGAATACACTCTCAAGCGCTCATGTATTCAAGATTCAACAGAAAATTGAAAACGATGTGAGGGTGATCGATAGGAATCTGCTGATACTGGAACTCTTCGGAAAACGAGCTATGACGGGTGAAGCTAAGCTCCAGATTCAACTTGCACACTTGAAGTATACATTTTCCTGGGGTCGCCAGTTCCTGAGACTAACAGGAATCTTAGGAGAGCAGGTTGGATGGAGCGGTCCAGGGGAGTATCCTTTCCAAGACTACGAAAGAGCTGCCAAGAAACGAATCAGCAATATCGAAGAAAAACTTGCAAAAATCAACGAGAAGAAAGATCTCTTAAGGAAAAGACGCCACGAATTGGGTTATCCCATAGTTGCTTTGGCAGGTTACACACAGAGCGGAAAAACCACATTCTTCAACATGGTTGCAAAAGAAAGTAAGAGCACGGGACTTGGACCTTTCACAACCCTCTCCACATGCGCCAGAAAGGTTGCAATGAGACTTGAAAACTCAATGATCGAGTTCATCCTTGTTGACTCGATAGGCTTCATAGATGACTTACACAAAATAATAGTTGATGCGTTCAACGCCACGTTAGGCGAGATTGCTAATGCTGAGACAATAGTGGTATTTGTGGATGCAAGCGAAGACTTGAGAACACTGGAAAGGAAGCTTTCTGCCTCAAACAAGATCCTGAGACAGATCGATGCTTCAGGCTCACTCATCATATCAGCCAATAAGACAGATCTTGTAACGCCTGAGATTCTTGAAAAAGTCACCGAAATTATCGGCAAACATTTTCCCGGAGTCGAGGTTGTAAACATCAGCGCCAAGACTGGAGAGAACACAGATCAACTGATGACTGTAATTGCTAGAAAGTTCAATCTAAAGAGCAAGATGCCAACTGTTTCCATGCCAGCAACGTGAACACTAACCGTCTAGCCCGACAGCACTCTTTGAGTCGTCATTCTAGATACGAGTTGATGCTATCAGGATTCAACTTGTCCAACTCAAGCATATTGTGAATGAACTTGAACAGTTTCTTTCTCACAGCATAACTTAGATTTGGATACCATATTGGGCTCGCCACAACTAGTGCTCTCCAAACGTAGTAAGGTTGAATTATTCTCAGAATTTCTTGATCACCTGTTTTGTCAATGTAATTGTCCAGAAACTTCTGGTAAAGCACTTTGAAAGGCCCCTCTAAGCAACCGTACGTCTGGAGCGAGAAGAAGAGATAGTTTATCGTCATAGCTGCTACGTCATCAGCTGGTTCCCCCCATTCTCCTCGACTTCTGTCCAAAACAGAAAGCTCGGCGCGATTCTTGAAAAGTACATTCCAAGGATGATAGTCTCCATGAACTTGGCAAAGACGGTTTGTTTTCTTCTTGAGTTTCCACCTCCAGCTAATGCATTTCTCCTCAATTGATTCGAGCTCTTCATCGCTTGTGAAATCAAGCTTGGATGGGTAACTGTCTATCAAACCCATTATGCACTCTCCGTGACCGAGCAGTTCTCTAACTCTTCTTCGGTAGAGTTCCGGCGAATCCTTTCTGGTTCTATGAATCTCAGCAAGATAATCTGACAGCACTTGACATCGTTCTATGTCTAAGTTGATCAGTTTCTTTTCTTCGCTTATTCTTTCGAGATCCTTGTAGTACTCTTGACCCTCAATCTTCTCCATTAATATGAAGAACTCTGAATAGTTGCCGACCGATTGCAAACTACCATCCTTCATGAACACTCCAACATCAACTGACCTCGAATGTCGGGGCAACCTGCTGAACAAAGTGTGTGCCATCAGAAGAGATTGAGCGCGGTCGTAAGGGAATTCGTGACCGAAGATGTTGCTTCGCATAGTTTCTAGAACGACCGATTTTCTTTTTTCGTTAACGTTGAACTCGATCAGATACGGTTTCCCGTATCCGAACCCTTTCACAGCTTCTGTCAGACTCACGGTCTTCTTTTCTATACCGAGTTCACCGACGGAGACCAAGTCAACCTCAGATTTGTAGGTTTCAGACAAGTATTCTCTCAATCTTCTTAGATCAAATGTAACGGTTTCTTCTTCACCCATCCAGTACCAACCTCGTCAGAGTATCTGTTTCTCAAATTTCTGCTGGATCTTCATCCAGATTCTCTTGGCTGACTCCTCAGGGGCGAGTTTGGCGTCCACCACGACTTCAGGTTTCAGCGGCATTTCGTATGGAACTCCGACGCCTGGAACTGTCGAACTCGCTTTTGTCTCGGCTTTTCGATACACTCCACGTGGAGCCCCGAAAGTGTATCTTCTTCCTTTCTCTCGCATCATGCAAATGCTGAGGGGGCAGCGAACATATGCCTCCATGAATCTCTTGATCTGCCGCCTGGCCCTATTTCTATAACTTCTCCTATTGCCAGTGGCGTCTATCAAAACGTTAACGGAGTTTTCAGTTAATAGACTTGCCACAAAAGCCAGAACGTCATACACGATTTTTCTCTCTTCCTCACTGTACGTTGGACGAGGTGTCAGAACTTTCCGCAGCATATCTACAGAAAGTACCTGAACCCGAACATTGTTCTCCCGCAGTCTCCTCACGAGCGCTCTTGCTATCGTGGATTTTCCAGATCCAGGAAGACCTGTTATCCACACCGCCCATCCTTTCAATAGCGCATCATCCCCACTATTTGCGAACAATATGCAGATTCTCATTCAAAAATAGAGAAGTAGATGAACTCTTCCTGAGCGTTTCGAAGACCTGTCTTTGGACATGGTTTTCGCAAAGTATTATAATGTTAGTATAGGGCACGTATAGGCGAGGTTTTCAAACAGGGGGCCACCGTTTGCTGAAGAGTACACCGATGAAACGGTTCTATTTGGTTACGCCTACGAAGCTTGAGGATCAAATCATTGAGAGCCTCGGTGGACTTGGTTCGACCCAATTGATCAGAGACTACACGATCAAAGGCTTCAAGAGATTTGAAAATGTTGAGAAATGCGAGAAATACATAAAACTTCAGCAAAGAATGGCGTCCATCCTGTCAACTCTTCCTGCTGAGAAGGTTGCAAAGAGGAGCATTCTTAGTTCTCTTAAGAGAGGCTCTGGAGAATCGAAATCAAGTGGACCTTCGTCGATTCCAAGCTTAGAAGAAGTAGAATCCTATGTTTCCGGTGTCGAGAGCCAGCTAGATGAGAAGATGGAGAAACTGGAGAAACTTCGGTCTGAAGCTAGTAGACTGAAATCTTTGGAACAGACTCTTTTGACGCTTCAGAAGTATGGACTCAGAGTTGACAGCTTGGGAGATTTCGAGTATATCTTCGTCAAGGCTGGCTTTATGAACAGGGCACTCTCACCCAAACTTGCAAGGTATGCAGAAGGGACTAGTGTTAGGTACAAGAAGTGGCCTGAGAAACGAGAAGAGGATTTTGTCCTTATTGTGGGCCTGAATCAAGACAAGCTCCACATCGAAGAAGCCGCAACCTTGCTCAACTTCGCGGAACTGACCCTGCCAAAGGATATCAATCCGGATCCCAAAAAGGCACTCGAAGAAAACAGAACAATTACAGCTGATACCGAAGAGAAGATCAGGGAAGTTGAGAGAGATATTAGAAGTATTGGCAAGGAATTCCAAGAACGAACAGTCAACTTTGAACCAGTCGTTTTCCACGCTCTGAAAGTGGAAGAAGCTAGATCAACGTTCAGTCGAACAGAAACATTAAGCCTCGCCCACGGATGGATTCCTGCGGACCATCAGGAATCGATGAAGAAGACCGTTGAAGCCGCAACTAACAGTGCAGCTTTTCTGAAGTTTGATGACCCAAGTCCAGATGATACCCCTCCCTCCAGACTACGCAACCCAGGTTTGTTCAGATCTTTTGAACTGATAACTAGGCTGAGGGGGACGCCTCAATATCGCGAGCTGGATCCAACTCCAATAATCACTGTTCTGTTTCCGTTAATGTATGGAATGATGTTTGGAGATATTGGACAGGGTTTTGTGCTTTTGGTGTTGGGAATTGTTTTCAGCAGGTTGCAGCAAGGCTTCCTAAAGATTCCTGCTGGAGGAATAAGAAGGCTGGGAGGCATCCTTGCAACATGTGGCGTTTCTTCAATGGTCTTTGGAACTCTTTATGGTGAACTGTTTCTGTACGAAGCTTTTCATCCGCTTTTTGTCAGCCCTCTCCATAGCCTCTCAACCATGATTATAGTAGCGCTTCTATTTGGGGTGACGCAGTTGAGTATTGGGCTTATACTCAAGATTATCAATCTGCTGCGGAACAAAGCTAAGATTCAAGCTGCGTTCGGTGGGGTTAGACTCATCTACTACATGACGGGGGTTGCACTGGCCGTAAAATACGTATCGAACATGTCATTCACGGTATTTACTGACAATCTGCTACTAACCATTGTTGCAATTGCATGCCTAGTTCTGCTCTTTCTCTCTCCTGCAATAGAGGGCATACTAGAACATGAATTCAAACTCGTGGAGAGAATAATGATGGGCGCATCGGAATTCATCGAGACGTTTCTCTCGTTCCTAACGAACTCAATATCATACGTGCGGCTTGCTGCATTTGCAATAGCTCATGCCGCTCTCGGACTATCAGCAGAAATACTCACGGCAACAGTAGGAGGTGTACCCAGCTACATTATGATGAACCTCTTGGCCTTGACAATTGAGGCACTGGGAGTTCTCATTCAATGCATGAGATTAACGTACTATGAATTCTTCACAAAGTTCTACTCAGACAGCGGCGTAGCTTACCGTCCATTCTCGCTTCCAAAGCTCAACGCAAAAATTAAATAGTGAAAGGCTTTCCCTAGAGAGTACTTCGGATGTGGCATGCAATGAAAGAACAAAAAAGAGTAAGGTTCACGAAGAAGACGATACTCCTGCTGGCACCGTTCCTGATCGCATTATTCCTCTTGTCAACTCATGTGGTGGCAACGGTCGCTCAAGAAACTCCACAAACTCAAGCCGCACCTGGATTCGGTTTGATCGCTGCGAGTATAGCGGTTGGACTTTCAGGCATAGGTGCAGGTATAGCGATCTACGGATCAACATCAGCTGGTATGGCTGCAGCGGTGGAAAGACCTGAACTTACAACGTGGGTTCTGGTCTTTGCGGGTTTGGGAGAAGGGATCGCAATATACGGCCTAGTCGTCGCCATTATGATCCTGGGCAAACTCTAGAAAAAAATCAGTACTAGTGCGAGTTTTTCGCGACAATCTATATCAAATAGCGCATTGCAGTCTAGACGGCGAACAGACTCTGAGTGATCTTTTCCTCGCTCACACCTAGCTGCTTGCCCGTCGCAATAGTAACCAGATTTCTTGCCTCACACTCGCAGAGAAGAAGATACGCAATAACATAACCGGCTTCCAAGAAGAGAGTCTTCAACGCTGCGGATGCGTCCTCGTAGAGTTTTCTGAGGAATACTTTCTCAAGCGGTTCCGTGGAACCGCTGCTAAAAAGGGTCACTGCCTCCGACGCAAGCTTGGAGTATGGTGGCGTAGTTAGTATGCTAGAAGCGTCCTCAAGCCGACCTTTTGTGAGCGAACGCAGCCTTCTCAATGGTAGCTTGTGTGAAGTAGAGACAAACGTTTGGTCTATGAGATTCGCTGAAAGTCCTCTTGCCTTTAGAGAAAAGGCGATAAGTAGGTTGGTTAGATCTATCTCTTCTCCTATCAGATTCTTTAGACCTTCGCCGTCAGATACCTTACTGATCGCTTCCCAGAGTTTGAAGAAGTGTATGTCGTCCAAGGCCGCTTCAAGTATCATAGTCACGCCCGCCTGTCTGTACAGTTCCAGCTTCTGGGTTATGGGGCGATAGGGAGTCTCTCGAAGCAACGCTACAACTTCGTCAACGTTCTTAGCATTAAGGAGAGCTGGAAAGTTTACTAGGGTATACTCTCGTGGCAGAGGAATTAGATTCGGTTCTTCCACGATTTCTCCACCGTGTTTCGCTCTGATTATTCTCTTTATGTTCTCCAATTCGAATCTTGCGCAGTATTCAGTAAGGAGTTCCTGCACTTTTCCTTGCGCTTCTCGTGTTATGAAGAAGAACCTGTGCACGAGTGTCTTCAGAAATATCTCTTCCAGAGTTGATGCGTCAACTTCTTTTGTCGGTAACTTACTGATCTCAGTTCCATATTCGGTCTTAAGGAGATTGTCAGAGACTTCTCTCAGACTCTTTACTTTGGCCAAAAACTGCATATCACGTTGTGGGATTAGATGCGTTCGCAGCCCATGGGTTCTCGTAACGAGGTACATGATAGCTGCTGGCTTCAACTACTTCACTCCTCTGATTACTGCTTTCACACGTTTCGCTCTGAAGAATTCTTCAAGGGTCTCTTCCTCAAGTCTACCCTCTATGTATCGAATTGTCTCTAGCAGCTGGGGTATCAGGACTCTTTCCAGAGCGTTTACTTTACGGTTCGTCATCATGAGCTCTTGTGCAATGCTCTCTATCCTTCCCTCTGCTTCAGCGATCTCAAGTAGTTCAGTCATTAGCCCGCTTAGTTTCTCTGCGGCTGTGTAGGCTGAGGCACTTGTTATCGAAGTGATTGCTGGCTTCTTTCCTTGCACGATCTCAGGTACTAGAACTCCCATCACACTGCGAGGTCTTATCTTTGCTTCGATGAGTCCCACTGTAGAAGCTTCAGATTGAACACGTGAATAACCAAGGGTCATGTATGCGGTCTTCAAAGTCTCGTAGGCAGCCATAAGTCTCTTGTCGAATTCGTTTCTGGTTGCGACTTTGGCGAGAAGTCTGTTAGTTTCTGCGGCAAGATTGTCTCTCTTCATCTTAAGAAGTTCTTTGCCACGTTTTATGAAGTCAATTTGCTCTCGTAGTCGGAGTAATACTCCTCTGGTGACGGCAGCTCTTCCAACGCTCATGAAGAAGACCTAAGACGCTTCTGTAGCGGTCTCTTTGCGTTTAGGAAGGTATTTCTGGATGTATTCCTCGTGGATTCTTGTCAGGGCGTCTTCTGGAAGAATACTCATCAGGTCCCATGCAACGTCAAGTGTCTGTTCAATCGTTCTGTTCTCGTGCTCGCCTTGTCTGATAAAACGCGTCTCAAATTCATCTGAGAACTTCAGATAGAGTTTCTCATCTTCGCTGAGACCTACCTCGCCGACTATTCTGGCAAGGTCGCGAGCTTGTCTTCCTCTCGCATATGCACCGTAAAGCTGGTCAGCAACGTCTCCGTGATCCTCTCTTGTCTTTCCTTTCCCGATTCCTTTCCTCATCAGTCTGCTTAGGCAAGGCAGGACGTTGATTGGTGGATATACCCCCTTCATGAACATCTCGCGGTCCAGAAAGATTTGGCCTTCGGTGATGTAGCCACTGAGGTCCGGAATCGGATGCTGTATATCTCCTCCGGGCATGGTCAGGATTGGCATCTGAGTTAGAGAACCGCGTAGACCTTGGATGATTCCCGCTCTCTCGTATATGGAAGCTAGGTCACTGTATAGATACCCAGGGTATCCTTTGCGACTTGGCACTTCCTCTCTCGCTGCGCTTAGTTCTCTAAGTACCTCGGCGTAGTTTGTCATGTCACTAAGTATGACGAGGACATGCATGCCAAGTCGGAATGCAACGTATTCGGCCACCGTGAGTGCAATTCGTGGAGTGAACAGTCGTTCAATCGCGGGGTCATCTGCAAGGTTCAATATTACAACAGATCTTTCCAAGGCACCAGAGGTTCTGAATTCGTCTACGAAGTATTGTGCTTCGTCGTGTCGTAGTCCCATCGCGGCAAAAACCAGCGCGAACTCTTCTTTTTCACCTAGGATGGTTGCTTGTCTTGAGATTTGCGCGATCAACCTGTTGTGAGGTAGACCGCTTTCAGAGAATATTGGAAGTTTCTGGCCTCTTACTAGGGACAACATTCCATCTATTGCTGAGACACCAGTTTGAATGAAGTTATTCGGATAGATTCGAGCCTTGGGGTTTATTGGAGCACCATTTATGTCCTGAGATTCCTCGGAGACTATTGGAGCCAAACCATCTATCGGTTCGAAAACTCCGTTAAACATTCTACCAAGAACTTCGTCGGATACTGCGATCTTGAATGCAGATCCTGAGAAGCTTACGATAGAATCGATTTGAAGTCCCATCTCTCCGCCGAAGATCTGAATAACCGCCTTTCCCCTGCCAACTTCGAGAACCCTACCCATTCTATCGGCACCGTCGGGAGCGCGCACTTTGACCAGTTCATCATACCCTACGTTCTCGACGTTATCGACCATTATGAGAGAACCTTTGATCTCTCTAAGTCCTCTGTTGATGAGACCATGTGTTTTTCCAAGCATTGTTTCCAAGATATTTCACCTAGACACTTAGGTTGTATTCCTGTCCAATCTGATTGATTGTGGTTTGAATTTCTGCTGTGAGTTTGATGACACCTTCCAAGCCACTCTTATCCTCTTTTGCTCTCTCCATCATCTTCACCTGCGGTAGTTCCTTTATCTTCTCAACTGGAACACCATTCTTCACGAGTACGCTAGCTCGCTCATGGAAGTCTATGAGCATCTGAAGTAAAGCCAATTGTTTCTCCATATCGCAAAAGGCATCAACTTCATGGTACGCGAATTGTCTGAGAAAGGCTTCTTTTATTAAATCAGCAGAGAGTAGCATGAGTCTCTGATCGTCAGGTAGAGCGCTTTCACCCATAATCCTAGCTATGGACTCTATTTCTGATGATTCTCCCAGAATCTTGAGCGCCTTGGTCCGTAATTCAGCGAAATCCTTGCCGAGTCTTCCCTTCCAGTAGGATGCGATTCTTTCGGCGTAGTGACTGAAGCTGTGAGCCCAAGCGCCTACCAGTCGATCAACATAGAGACTGTAACTCTTCAGCCAGTGGATTGCTGGAAAATGTCTGCTATAAGCCAGATCTCGATCGAGAGCCCAGAACACCCCCGTGAATCTCAACGTGTGAATTGTAACAGGTTCGTTAAAGTCTCCGCCTGGAGGAGAAACAGCCCCAATAATCGATACTGATCCTGTTCTTGATGGCTTGCCAAGGGCAATTACTCTTCCAGCTCTCTCGTAGAATTCAGCTATTCTGTCTGGAAGATAAGCGGGATACCCACCTTCGGCCGGCATCTCCTCCAGTCTGCCTGAGATTTCGCGTAGAGCCTCAGCCCATCTGGAAGTCGAGTCAGCCATTATGGCTACATCATACCCCTGGTCACGATAATACTCGGCCAAGGTTACCCCAAGGTATATGCTCGCTTCTCTAGCCGCCACGGGCATGTTGCTTGTGTTTGCAATGAGTGTTGTTCTCTCCATCAATGGTCGCTGGGTTCTTGGATCAACCAGTTCTGGAAAGTCTGTAAGAACCTCGCAGATCTCGTTTCCCCTTTCGCCGCATCCAATATACACGATTACTTTGGCGTCGCTCCATTTCGCAAGGGAATGTAACATCACAGTCTTTCCGGTCCCAAATCCGCCGGGTATACTGGCGGTTCCACCCTTGGGTAGAGGGAAGAAAGTATCGATTACTCTCTGTCCGGTTACGAGAGGTTCCTCAAGCGGAATTCTTCCACCTGACTTGAATGGCCTTGGAGTTCTTATGGGCCACTCCTGCATCAGTCTAAGGTCAACCTTTCCATGCTGAGTTTCCAGTTGCCCAATTAGTTCGTCTACTGTATAGTCTCCTTCCTTTATCGAAACAATCTTGCCCGAAATCTTCGGAGGAACCATTATCCTGTGGATCACTGCCGTTGTCTCTTGAACTGAACCGAGAACATCTCCTCCACTAATTTGATCTCCAGTCTTCACTTCTGGTTTGAAATGCCATTTCTTGTCTCTGGGCAAGGTATTGACTCGAACGCCTCTTCCTATGAAAGCTCCCTGCGACTTCATAATCGCGTCCAGTGGCCTTCCGATACCGTCGAGAATACCTGTTAGAAGACCAGGGCCGAGTTCCGCAACGAGACGTTTTCCAGTTCCTTTTATCTTCTCGCCCGGGCGAAGACCAGTTGTGACTTCGTACGTTTGAACAGTAAATTCTTCCACACCTACTCTTATGACCTCACCGATGAGTCGCTCGTTTCCCACCTCAACGATTTCGCCCATCTCGATGTCTGGAATGCCTGATGCGACTACAACGGCGCCACTGACCCATCTGATTTGACCCTGGCGATCTGAACCACTCAATCTAGACACCTGTCTTAAAGACGATTTTATGAATCTCTCCGGAGAGAGTTTCTCTAGCTTGGGATAGACGCGCTTCCAAAGTGTTGTTGAAGTACTGAGTCATGTCCTCGGTGGAGACTACCACCCCGCCCGAGGATATCGTGGACGAAGTTTTCACCTGAAGTTCAATCTTCTGGTTCTTGATCTTTGCGCCTCTCTCCAAGATGGTTTTCAATTCTTTCTTAATTGCTTCCGAATCTCTTGAGTTCGCTTCGACAATGAACTTGTTTCCCTTGATCTTGCTGATTCCTTCAAGTATCAGTTTACCGAGGAACTCGCGATATTCTAGCCCACTCTTCTGAGACATCTCCACCATTCTCTTGCTAGTCTCTTCGAACACTCGGTCAGCCCAACTCGATCTTAGTTGAAGCAGTTCCCCCTTCATATCCATCCTTGAAACAGCGAGTTCAGCCCTTTCCTCAGTGTCAAGCATTCTCATCAAACCATTAGTTTGCTCGTCTCTGAGTGCATTTATTCTCGTGCTAGATTGAGAAAGCATTCTCTCAGCTTCCTGTTTAGCGTTCTCAATTATTCTTGTGGCTTCTTCTTCCGCTTTCCTTTCGATCTGTGTCTTAAGTTCTATGACACTCAAATCTCAACCCTCAATATCTCTTTGATTAGAAACGCCACAGCTTTCTCGAAGTTCTGTTCAGCGGTCTTGTTCAACTCTGATGTTTTCCGCTTGTACTCTTCAGCTATCTTTTCCTTTTTTTGTTCAGTTTCCTCTCTTCTTTTCCGTCTAAGCTCCTGCTGCTGCGGGTCGGATTCCAACGATTGAACACCCGACTCTGTCTTTTCACGTGCCCTCTTCACAATCTCCTGGGCTTCTTCCTTGGCTTTTCGAACCTTTTCCTCTGTCGCTCTCTCCAGTTCGATCAGTTCTTGGAGCTCCTTAACTTCCATGGACAATTTCCATATCAACTCTCAAACTTTAGTTCGGCACCAACCGATTGACTGATGAGTGTGTGAAGTTCCCGAAGCCGTTCTCCAGTCGGTCCCTCAAAGTCGGGGATCACTGCTATCACGGGTCGACCTTTCCTTCTTGCTAGAATTGCATCCCTTTGCCTCTTCAAGGCCACAGACAGTTTCTCAGTGATCACTATGACATGGTATTTGTCTTCCGCAACCATCTTTTCGAGAGTTGCGGACGCTTCCTCTGGGCTCTGAACCGAGAATGCTGCAATTCCCGCTAGCCTGAACCCTGTTGCAAGATACTTGTCAGCTAGAATGGCTATGCTTGGACCAGCTTTATCTTCGTCTTGAACCATGTCGCTCCCCATGATGCCTTATCGAAATATACGGATTCTCATACGGCTCTTCGTTAACAGCAAACTCCAAACTTAAAAGCCTAGCTTTTCCCATCATGTGAAGTCATTGTTGGTTGTCGCCTAGCTGTGGCTCCTGTGAATCCTAATGTCTGAAATAGGTCAATAACTGTAGTAAGATAATTTCTAGTGTATCTGCATGCGTTGAAGTTGTGGCGAAGAAACCCAATGAGAAGTTCAGAGAGCGAGTTCCTAAAATTACTCGTTGGTCTAACTGAGAATGTCAGGAGAGTCGTTCTTCAATTCTCAAGAGATGAGACTGTCAAAGCGGTAACTCGTAGGAAAGCTTCCGACGTAACCAGAAAGATCGACGAACTGGCGGAAAAAGAGGCGGTAGAGTACTTGCGAGACAGAGGTCTTTCGGTCTACCTGGTGAGCGAGGAGAGTAATGCAAGAGTCGTGGGAGGCGAGCCTGAGATAGCAGTTGTCCTTGACCCACTTGATGGTACAATGAACTTTGTGAATTCAATTCCCTTCTTCGCAGTCTCAGCGGCGGCGGGTGCGTACAAGTCGGAAATGACGATTCAGGATCTGACAGTGGGCGTTGTGAAAGATGTGGTAAGTGGAGACGTATTTTCAGCGGCCAAAGGTCTGGGAGCCCATCACAACGATAAACGAATAATTTCAGAGCCTGACCGACCACCGGCCAATCCACTCGTAAGCTTCTATGCCTACGGTTCCAAGGAACTTCCAATTCAAGTTGGCCGACTCCAAGAATTGAGTAGGTTTCGCACTTTGGGAAGCGCGGCTCTGGAGATCTGCTATGTAGCTTCGAGAAAACTTGATGCGATGGTAGATGTTAGAGGCTTCATGCGGATAGTTGATTTTGCTGCTGGAAAGATAATTCTGGAAGAAGCCGGAGGCGTGTTTACGGACATAAAAGGCAATGAAATTAATTCCAGATTAGAAGATGAGACAGGCGTCTCTTTGATAGCGGCTGGAAGCAGAAAGACTCACGAATGGCTGTTGAAACTCATGTGGGGATGAAAGTCAGCGAGATCGTGCCGTGAACTCCTTGACATAACGTTCATAGCAGTCATTTTCTCTGAGGTGCTTTCCGTATTTCACTAACGCTACTATTGCCCTAGCTGCGTCTTCAGGTGTCTCGTAGCAGGGTATCCCGAGCTTCTCGAATCTACCTCTCACATAAAGGGCCATTTCGGTTTCTCCGATGTCACATGCAACAACAGGTTTGGTATGACCATTGACGACTTTGGCGATTCTGTCCACAAAATCTTCTTTCAAAGCTGGTACGTGATGGATTCCCACTATTGTAATTCCATGCACGGCAGATTCTTCAAGAAGAACTCTCGTACATGACTCGAACATTTCTGAAGTTGCTGACCCTGTGAGGTCGACTGGATTGCGGGTAGCTGCAAAAGATGGGATCTCACCGGACTTTTTTAGTTCTTCAAATCTTTGAAGCGTCTCATTGGGTAGAGGGTTTATTCGCATACCTCTTGACTCAATTTCATCGGCGCACATCACTCCTGGACCGCCTGCGTCGGTTAGAATTGCGATATTTTCACCCGCCGCAGGAGGTTGGTAAACGAAAGCCTTTGCCACATCGAAGAATTCCTCTATGTCTTTGACCCTTATTATTCCAGCCTGTCTGAATGCACTATCGTATATCGCGTCAGAGCCGCTAAGGGATCCTGTGTGGGAAGCGTCTGCTCTTGCACCTGCGGTGGTTCTGCCCGATTTGAGTGTCACGATGGGTTTGCGTAGTGTGACTTTTCTTGCGACTTCAAGAAACTCTCTGCCTTTGTTAATACCCTCAACATATTGCAGAATGACCCTTGTTCTATCATCCTCTAGAAGATAGGAGAATATCTCAGGCTCTGAGACATCTGCCTTGTTGCCGAAACTAATCATTTTACTTATGCCTATGTGCCTTCCAGTCAGGAAGTCTAGTGCGGCAGGGCCGAAGGCTCCGCTCTGTGTGACGACGGTGATATAGCCAGGCATGGGACGAGGCGTGGCGATCATTTCGTCACCGGTTGAGAGAACCTTGGTTTCAGGAAGAAACAGCATGTCGACTCCAGTATAGGAATCGAAGATCCCTAGACAATTTGGGCCAAGTAACCTCATTCCGGATTGAAGTGCTGTTTTCCTGACCTGTTCCTCAAGTTCTTTTTCCCCTATCTCTCCGAATCCAGAAGAGATTACAACGGCTGCTTTCACGCCTTTCTTAGCAGCGTCTCCCATAACCTTGGGAACAAATCTGGCTGGAATCACCACAGTCATTAGGTCAAGTTCGCCAGGCACATTGAGAACCGATGGATAACATGGATATCCGAGGATACTCTGTTCTGTTGGATTTACCGCGTATAGTTCTCCTTTGAACGACCCACGTTTCTTGTTCTCAACAAAATTCTTGAATATGACATGCCCAGCCTTCGAGGCGTCTCTCGAAGCCCCGACTATGGCAACGGATCTCGGTTCGAAGAATACGCGTATCTGTTCGTGAACCTGAGTCATCTGACTCACGTTGGACCTGTATTTCATGGTTGGAGAAAGTAAAATGACTTTGGTCAAAGAACGGGTACGTGGTTACTCCACGTGCACCCTGAAAAGGTCCATGTCGTGACCCATGTGAATCAAGAAGTCTCTGGTGGCTCTTTCAACATCTTTTGATTGTGTTATGTATCTTCCTACAACGAGTATGTCTGCTCCAGCTTTGAGTGCCTCTTCGACATTACTAGGCTCGACACCGCCGGCAACGGCAACAAGCACTTTTTTGTCTTTATACATCTCTTTGATTTCCTTGATGAGATCCCATCTTGTCTTGCCAGTTTTCTCCTCGTCAATTCCTCTGTGCAGTATTAGCACCTCTGGATGCTCGTTGAGCGATCTAAGGACTTCGACTGGATTTGGGACTCCCATCATGTCCACAACAGGGTAGATTCCCAGCCTCTTCGCTTCATAGTTGAACTTGTCAAGCGTGTCTCTGGGGGCAAGTCCAGACGCAACTACAGCATCGGCAGTCTCATCATGAGCTAGATCTACCTCAACCTGTCCCACATCCAACGTTTTGAGGTCAGCGACAATGAATATGTCTTTGGCAATCTCTCTCAGTTCATGAATGACCTTGACCCCGTACTTCTTTATGAGTGGGGTTCCAGCTTCGAGGATGATTCTATCGCTTGAAGGAATCTCTGCCACAATCTTCTTCACTCTCTCTATGTCGGGAACGTCCAAAGCGATTTGAAGGTAGGGCGGCATCCAGAGTCGTGGCACCCTGAAGTCCATAATCGGATGTTTCGCTCTATCTTTGTCATACATGATCTTGTCGAGTGTGGGAGCGTTTGTCATAGCTCTCTTCAGCGCAAGCTTCGTTGCACCGTAGTTGTAGTGATAAATCTTCCTGAAGTCTTTCGCTTCCGGATGCACAAACACGCTGCAGATGATTACCCAGCCATCTGCCTTTTCCTTTGGTATAATGCCTTCCTCCACAGAATCTGCTACAGCTTTAGCCACGGCAGCTTGCGCGGGACCAAAGATCTTCTGGATCTGCTCAAAATCTTTGACAGTGACCTTCGGCACGATCAGAGTATAAGGTTTGGATGGAAGGTTTGGTCGGATAACCGCTAACAATGGTGTATGGCCAGCTGAAAGATTTGCCAATCCGGTAGCGAAAGCTTGACCCACCGGTCCCTCTCTCTCGCCTATTAGCAGGTCTATGTGGGCAATTTCTGGCTCTCGTCCAACGAGAGCTTCACCGATCGCATATGTCAACTATGGATTCTCCAATTGGAATATGATGATCTAGGATGACTGAAAATAAAGCTATTGCACATGAACAGACGAAGCTGGCGATCTCTCTTTAGGCACGAATACTGTGCGTTCACAATTGTCTAGGGGAAACAAAATCCACGAGATCAGGTTTCTCCAGTTTTGAGGAGGAGGATAGCCTTGGCCAAGTCGCCGCCTGTCTGTTCAAGAGCTTTCTTGGCTTCTTCGGCGGTTTTGCCGGTCTGTTCCGAAACTAGTTTCACGTCGGCCTCTGGAACCACTGTCTTGACCGGTTCCTTAACAGGGACTTCTTCATTTATGGTTCCCCCTGCGACTTGGTACATTGTTTGGCCTTGCATAGTAACTGTTACAACGCTTGGTTCCTCGATCACTATCTTCTTCTCAGCGGTTTCTATCGTCACTCGAGTTACTCCAGCGACCTCGTTGAAATTCATGCCCATACGTTGCATCATCCGAGCTGCTTGCCTTCCACTGGGCGCGCCTCGAACTGATCTCAAAGCTTTGTAAGCCAACTCTACACCACCCAATCCAAATGATTCAGGTCAATCTACGGCTACTAGAACACTAACCACCACAAAAAGTTTAGCGCAATACTGGTTTCGTAAGGATTCGGTAAGTGTTGACCTCACGGTCTTTGAGGATACTGTTATAGGTGGAGAACTTCTTGTTCTTTGCTTGTTTCAGTTGTATGGTTCGTACTGCGAACTCTTCTTTCGTTTTACTTGCCCTGTGAAGCACTCGCCCACCCGAGTCAACTATTTGTGAACTACCGATGTACCTTAGGCCTCTTTCGCCACCAACCCTATCGGCTGTAACCGAGAAAACTCTGTTTTCGAGACTGCGCGTTTTCATGGATTCAGGACAGTAAGGAAGCACCAAAGCCGCTGGATGCGCAATAATTTCTGCCCCCTTCAACATCAAGACTCTGGCACTTTCCGGATAGATCCAGTCAAAACATATCATGACGCCTATCTTTCCAAAGACCTTGAACTCTCTTCCGGGCTTGAAGAGTTTCTTCTCCTTCGAGAACAAATGAATCTTCCTATACTTACCGATGTATTTGTCGCCAACTACGACCGCCGAATTGTAACAACTTCCATCAGATTTCTCTGCAAGTCCCGCAACAATGACCATATCCGACTTGCGCGAAGCCTCAAGCAATTTCTCCGTCGTGTAACCCCCTGGAATCGGCTCAGACACTTTCTCAAGTTCCCTTTTGGTTTGGAAATTGTATCCGGTGCTGAATAGTTCCGGGAGAACAACCAGGTCCGCTTTCATCCTGTCGAGGAATCGAATCGCCCTATCCACGTTATCTTCCACTCGCATCATTTCGGAGTTCAATTGAACAAAACCGACTCTCATCATACCACCTCAATTGTTTGGAACATGTTTCTTTTGACGATCGTTAACCTTGTCTTTCTCAGCCTCTCCAATACCTCGTCTCACGTGAACCCCAACCCCAAATTTGAAAGCTTTGAGCTCTTTGCCGCTCAGGGCTGCTCTTCCAACCGCAAGCAAATTCCCATCTTCGTCCAGCACAATTACCTCATCTTCCGGCCGCAATTTCTTGTCGGCTTGGGTGATGTGTCTCGCGAATACGTTTCGACCCATCTTGATAAAAGCGCTAATCTCGTTCTTCACAGTCACGTAAGCTGGAAGAGACTTACGTTTGCTCAGCAAACGTCTTGCGCCTTCCAGTGTAAGAGCCAGTTGACCGTCTCGAGGGCGAAGTGTCGCCAACAATTTTCCATCAAGATATATGTGACGAATCTTACCTGTCTTTCTAGAGTGTGTCAGGACGACTGTACTGGGGAACAAAGCGTTGCCTACGCCCCTGCCCAACTGATAGTTTCCGACACTTCTCAGCTTTGAAAGTTCGAATGAATCCGCTTTTTTCATTAGATTGAACGATCCATGCCTCTTGAATGAACCTGAACTGAGGCTA
>CAYXJU010000006.1:0-25325 GCA_964464765.1 uncultured Candidatus Bathyarchaeia archaeon
ACCTAACCGTTGGCTATTGAATACACGATTCATTTCACATACATGATAATATAGAAGGTTTCTCCAGTGATGAAGGCAAACCACCAGAGGACAAATAGTGGTTTCGCCAATCTTCTATGCCATGCCAGAGTCCTGTTTTGCCTCCACTGCAACAATCCTGTAACAATGACTCCAATTTCTAACATGATAACTAGAAATGCAACAAGTCCATGAATGGTGAAATAGGCAAGCATAGTACCTGTCAACTCAAGAGAACTGCCTTCGACTCTGCCACCAAGCGACCTGTACATCATGTATCCAATAGACATGCCAAGATCCCAGACTATTGCCAACGTCCCCGTAAGCGGGTGAAACCTCCACTCCTTCAAACCACTCAGGAAAGCATGCAAGAACAAGAACGCGACGGGAAGTAGGCCAACAGCTATAACGGTACTAACTAGCGGCGCGTTAGTCATCTGAAATCTCTCAAATCCATTTTGACCATGCAATACCTATGTCTACTAACATAACTCTTCTGGACGGTGGTAAAACAAAGAAGACGTTTGGATGATTCTCCCTCCAACATGTAGGCCAATGTAGAAGTGTGTGCGCACCATTCTACCATACACGCATAAGATCACTGTGGCCGAACCTACCGGTCTAGTTTTCTGGCCGCGGCACTGGGAGATACATGCAATTATTGGATAACTGACAGCACCGGAGAATTCTTGGAGTTTATCGGCGTAGAAAGATATTTCTTAGGCAGATGTAGGACTGGGTATGGGGTGAAATTTGATGATGATTGACAGAATTAGGAGTGTGGCGGTCGTAGTGTCTGATGAAATAAAAGCCAAGGAGTGGTACAAGGACAAGCTCGGATTCGAAGTTCAAGATGACATGGAGCATTGGGTTGTCGTTGGTCCCCGAGGTTCTTCGACAGGCATACATTTGTGCAAAGGCGAGACACTCGAACCTGGGAATACTGGAATTCTGTTCTATACTGACAATGTGGAAGTCACCTATCAGGAATTGAAAAGGAAAGGCGTCGAATTCACTAGGGAACTCGGAAAATCTGAATGGAACGAGAACATGAAGTACGCCATGTTCAAAGACCCTGACGGGAACGAATTCTGGCTCATGCCAAAGGTAGACTAGCGATACATAGGCAACAGAACGTGCATGCAGATGCATCAGACAATTTGAGAGCGTGGTTCGCTGAAAAACCTCTATCCAATTCCCATCTGGATCTTTGACATATGCGACCCGGCCCTAGCACATCAGTGAAGAATTTCAGAGATCGATCTAAGTCGCGGACAGACTGGAGCTTCCAGTTCACTACAACCCCTAGGTAAGTCTTGTTCGAACATGAGTTGTGTGATTTCGGTTTGGCCGCTTGAAGCCGAACCGTTTGACTCATGCCAATTGAACCTTTCTTCTTGTGTTGTCTCTCTCACTTCACAAGACTCATCGCTGCTGTGATGTCTTCCGCGATCATTCTCCTTTTGCTCTTCTCTACAAAGTAGCTTGGTCCTGCTTGCAGATAGGAAGGAAATATCCTCTTCCCTCGAAAATGATATTCATGTTTTCGGATCTTGTAGGTAGGACCGGACGAAACCACTTTTTCTTCACCAGCCATCTTTGCAATATGATTGACGGCTTTTATCGCTACATCTCCCATGAGCATGAATACCTTAGCGTCTGGAAATAGCGCAAGTTCCTTATCCAAGATGGCTGAGCATTCCTTGATTGTACCCAATTCTATTCCACACCCAGTTTTCCCGCACTTAACTGCAGTCGTAAAATACACGCCCATTTCGACAAGATCCTTTATTGAAGACACATTGACACCACCGTCTCTGAACGCTTGAACGGTCGTCTTCTGAAACAATGGATCTCCAACTGCATAGTAGTAATCGTTAAGATCAGCTGGTGCAGACTCCGAGATCATTACAATCGAGATGCTGTTAGGATCCACGACAACGCTCGGGACAACATAACACTCATGTTTCACATCGGCACATGGAAACTCCTTGCATCCCACGCACTCACTCACTCGCAACTCAATCCACAAGAAATACAGAGAGAATTCTGTAGGCATATAAGTTCGAAAGATACCGAATCACAACACTCCGAAGGAGAGATAGAACAAACTGGAGAGAGGTCTTAAGGATTCTTCCCCTCATATGCATGGGCCTGTTTTATTTGTGTGTGCATGAATCAAGAGATAGACACTTCTTCCTTGAAGAAGAAAGCTGGAAATGCAATTCTGTTCTACCATGGTTTCAGTCTGATTTCCGCTCGCCATCTCCACAATAGTTAACCTGTATAGTTTACTTAGTATTGCTTGGGTCAAGGAGGCAGACATCACCCGAATGTGGGATAAACTTCGGCACATAGTCCTCGGGCCTCCTTTAATGACGATGCAGTTCGCGCATAAGAAATTGAATAAGATACGCGCCCTCGCAGCATTCTCTCCCGATGCGCTTTCATCTATTGCATACGCTAACCAAGAAATCTATCTTGGGCTTTTGGTTGCTGGAAGCGTAGGATTGTCACAGTCCTTGCCTATCGCGTTGGTCATCACCGGGCTCATGACAATTGTCGCGTTATCCTATTTTCAGACCATCTACGGCTATCCTTCTGGAGGGGGATCTTACGCAGTTGCTCGTGGGAACTTGGGTACTTTGTTCGGCTTGGTCGCGGCATCTGCGTTGTTGATTGACTATGTTCTGACGGCTGCTGTGAGCCTCACTGCAAGTGTTGCGGCGATAGCATCTGCTTTTCCCGAGTTGTGGCCTTATCACATTGGCCTGTCACTTTTGTTTCTGTCTGTCATTGCTTTACTCAATCTGCGGGGTCTGCGTGAAACCGGTACTGTGATGGCTATTCCAGTCTACCTATTCTTGTTTGCTTATTTGCCAATGTTAGCTTACGGCTTGTTGCGAGTTTTCATAGAGGGATCTGTATCATGGAGCACGACTGCTCCACCAGCTACTCAACCTCTAACACTATTCTTGATTTTGCATGCATTCTCAACTGGCTGCACAGCTTTAACTGGAATCGAGGCAATTAGCAACGGGATACCAGCCTTCAAACCTCCCGAAGCCAAGAACGCCGGGCAGACACTTATCTTCATGGCTCTGTTGATGGGCATCTTGTTCCTTGGTAGTGTCGGGTTGACACAGCTTCTTGCTGTTGTTGCTGGTCCACAGGAGACGATCCTATCAGCGTTGGCTCGGCTGCTGCTGGGTAGTGGGCCAGCTTATTGGATAATTCAGGCAAGTACAATGCTCATTCTGGCTGTGGCTGCTAACACCAGCTTTGCTGGATTTCCACGGTTGGCGGCGATATTGGCGTCTGATGGTTTTCTCCCTCGTCAACTTACCAGTGTAGGGGATCGATTGGTTTTCGCCAAGGGTATCTTGCTTCTGACGGTTGCAACTGCCGTATTGATCCTCGGATTTGGAGGCGATACCCACGCGTTGATTCCTCTGTTCGCAGTGGGCGTGTTCTTGGCCTTTACACTGTCACAGATAGGCATGGTGGTTCACTGGTGGCGTGAGCGAGGAAAAGGATGGAGGCTGAAAGCATTCATGAATGGTGTGGGAGCTTTGGCTACGGGAATGACCCTTGCAATTGTTGGCGTGAGCAAGTTCTTCGAGGGAGCTTGGATTACAGTTCTGTTGATCCCAATGCTCGTGGTAGGTTTTCTGAAGATCTATGGTCATTATCAAGAAGTTGATAGGCAATTGTCTTTCGGTGAACTTTCGACATCGCTTCTTAAGTCGTTTCCAGCTGCTCGAGTGGTTGTTCCCATTGCGGGTGTTAATCGCGGGATGGTTGATGCCATTGCCTACGCTCAATCAATCTCCAAGAGTGTTACAGCAGTTTACATAGAGTTGGAGTCGGGTGCTGGGCAGCACATTGGTGAGGAATGGAAACGCCTGTGGCCGAACGTGTCACTGGTAATTCTGCCCTCACCATATCGTTCTATCGTTGGGCCTTTTCTAGATTTTCTCGACGAGATCGATGAGAAAAACAATGATGGTCAACTTGCTGCGGTTGTCTTGCCTGAATGGGTTCCAGTTCATTGGTGGCAGGGTCTGCTCCACAACCAGACAGCTCGGCTGATCAGAAACGCACTCCTCTATCGACGACGACATCATGGATTCCAACGAGTAATAATAGAAGTCCCATATCACCTTCGACATTAGCGAGCAGGTTACCGGAGAAAGACGGGTTTTATGAGATTCTCACTAATGATCAGGCAAATGTAGAAGTGCGTGTCTCTTGATGCGCGCTACCATAAGTTGACACTGCTTGTTACCAAAGTGGCATCTAGTCAAATCAAATATAAGGTATGATGGACATCTGATCAAACGTTGAAACAGAATGAACAGCATCCCATGGATACTGGTCGCGATTCTAACAACCGTAGTATTGTTGGGCATTGTCATGGTCGTCGTTGTTCGTAGAAAGAAAGAACCAAGATGTGTAGACTATCGAAACTATTTTGTGATGGGGGTTATTTGGCTGGCGTTCACTCCTGTAATGATACTGTTGCCTTGGCTATTGCATGGTGAAGAACCTTCCTTCTTCTTTTCCTTCTTCTTTGTGATGGGATTGGCATACATGATAATTGGTCTGCGCAATAGAGACAAATGGGGCAAGCAAGTGGAGATATCTTCGACAGCACGAAAGAAAACGATGAGTGTTGTAGGAGTTGTTGTTGCTTTGCTTCTTCTAGGTATAGTAGTTTTCGCTTTGTACAAATAGAAATGCGCTTGAATCCGGACCATTGAGCCAGAGTAATTTCGTATCATCACACTAGGACTCTTTCGTTTTTCATTTAGTGCCACATTCTAAGCACAAAACTGGCACTGTTAGTGCCATTTTCGAGAACTGATCTTCAGAAATTTGCGACCCAATAACCATTTATAATCGAGTCCTAAGTCAGCTGTGACACGAGGGGCAGATCATGGAAAAGGGAGAAGGTGAAACTGAGGTCAAAGTGAAGGACGTAATGACGAGTCCAGTCGTTACTGTTGCGATGACCGATCAGGTAGACAAGATAGCCAAACTAATGACTAAGAGTGATATTGGCAGCATCGTTGTTGTGGACAAGAAAGGTCACCCTCTTGGCATTGTAACGGACATGGACCTCGTTAAACGCGTCACATCCAAGAACCTTCTACCGAGCAAGATCTTAGCAAAGGATGTTATGGCCAAACCTCTGGTCACCATCGACTCTGAATTGGATGTGACCGATGCAGCTAGAAAGATGACACAGCTGAAGATCAGAAGACTCGCAGTGGTGGAAAAGGGCAAGTTGACCGGCATAATTGCAGGCAAAGACATAGTCAGAATCACTCCAGCATTGATAGACGTGATAACAGAGAAATCCAGAGTTTCTGGGTTTACAGCAAAAGAAAAGCGGACATTGGCAGGAGAATGTGATAGGTGCAATAATTGGTCAGACAACCTCAGGGAACGTGATGGTCACTTCTTATGCGAAGATTGCTCTGCCGACCTGAAGGAAGAGGAAGGCGACGTAAACAAACCTCACGTTAGAGTACACTCTAGTTCTCTGAATTGGCCATGAAAACCTTGGCCAATCATATTGATATCATGGTCCTAGACTTGATTCTATACAAGCGGTCCGCAATGGGTATTTCTCTCCTGCTTGGGGCCTCGTCGCGATCAATACTAGATTAGGCTGTGAAAGTTGGAAAGAAGACTTCCAGGTAGAGATTGCGCGAGCGAAGACTGCACGAAGTTCATAATTGATGGAATGCTCGGCAAACTTGCGAGATGGCTTAGACTTCTTGGGAATGATGCAGAGTACTTGAGGGACCTAGACGACAAAGAACTCATTCGTAGAGCTTCAAGCGGCAATATGGTGCTCTTGACTAGCGATGTTGAGTTGTATAGAATGGCTTCGGCAAGAGGAGTGGTCGCTTACCTTGTGAAAGGTCACAATGAACCAGAAAGATTGGCTAGGATAGTTAAACGGTTCAATCTTCAACTTGAATTCAATCCCTTATCTTCCAGATGCCCAAAATGTGGTGCAAGAATAGAAGAAGTATCGAAGGAATCTGTAAGAGATGAAGTGCCACCCTCAACCTATGAAACATACGACAAGTTCTGGATGTGCACGAACATGTACTGTGGCAAGGTTTACTGGCGTGGAAGCCATTGGAAGAACATAATGGAAGTCCTTGCAAATACAAACAGATTGCTTAATGAGAAACAACCTAAGAAAGTTGATTTACGATGACCAACGAACTAAATCTTGAGACGGGCAGGTTTCTAGTAAGACTCGCAAGAAGAACGATTGAGGAATACTTGGCGACTGGGAAAAGAATTACAGTTCCAGAAGAAACCCCGGCAGAACTAAAAGAGAAACATGGGGTTTTTGTGACTTTGACGGATGCATCACGTGATGATGCCCTAAGGGGCTGTATCGGCAACCCCCTCCCAACAGAACCCCTCGTTAACGCGACTATCGATTCAGCGATAGAAGCAGCTACGGGAGATCCCAGATTCGAACCGGTTCCACTAGATGAATTCAGATCAAAAGTGAAGGTTGAAGTTAGTGTCCTAACACAACCAGAACAGGTTGTGGTAGACAACCCAGCAGACTACCCAAACAAGATAGAGATAGGAAAGGACGGCCTGATCATAGAAAGAGGTTGGTACAAAGGCCTTCTTCTGCCTCAGGTAGCAACAGAATGGAAAATGAATGAGGAAGAGTTCCTCAACAACTGCTGCATGAAAGCAGGCTTATCCCCTGATTCATGGCTGGTCAAGGGCACCGAAGTCCGCAAGTTCCAAGCAATTATCTTCCACGAAACAGTTCCCAACGGTCAAATAGAACAGAAACTCCTGAACCACAGCACCAATCAGAAGTAACAATACATATGATAACAAGAAAGGACGCTTTCCGAATTATGTTCAAGATCATCCGCTAAAATGAATAGTCTGAACGAGAGAGTTGTCGGGCGAGTTCACCGGAACGATATTAGGAAGCGATTTTATGGACGACAAATTTGAACACAGTGGCACAACATGTGCTGGATGCGTATTGGACAAACCTGACAGAGAACATTGTGAGAAATGTCGGGAATACTACAAAGCGTTGCCCAAAATTCTAAACCTATCATACCCGGTCATAGCCTTCATGATGCTACGTGACAGCTCTTGGTGACTACAAGGCGCTTTGTAAGCAGCTGCGCACACTAGGTTCTGGAACCAGTCTTCCATCTTCGAACAGCATCGAGCATCAGCACAATACCCAGTCCAGAGATGGCGTAGGGTAGTGCGTCCAGAACTTGTTTCTGATATGGCGGCGGATAGATGGCTATCCAGTAAATTTGCGTTGTCCACCAATAAACAATAGCAGCAACACAAAGCAGAGCTATGCCCACAAACAGTTCGATAGTTGCAACTCTTCTTTGATTCATGCAGGTTCATCTTTCTTACTGGATTCCAGTCTGATAAACTCGTCCAGACTCAACTACTATACCCCAAAGCCTAAAACTTCCTTGGACCCCTCTACAGAGACCTAAGAAATCAAGAGTAGACCTGTACAGACGATGCCGTCAAAGTGTTGAGATGACTTGTTGTGAAAGTTTACATGGCTCCTTGTGGCCTTGGCCTGGGACACATCACTAGATGCGAACCTATTGCACGGGAACTCACAAGGCATGGCGTGGAAGTTGCATTCTCAACATATGGTGACGGAATAGGCTACGCCAAGAGAATGAAACTAAAGCTCATGAAGACCGTCGCAATCTATCTGCGAGTTCGACAAGACGGGTCGGTTGATTTCAAGGCGACTGCCACAAGAAGTGGCCTATCACTAGGTGTGAGAACCTTCATCAGACAAGTACTCGCAGAGATAAGGAACCTAAAACGATTCAAACCTGACCTTGTCTTTTCAGACTCCAGAGCCTCAACACTTCTAGCCGCATGGATGCTGGGAATCCCAACAATTCTGATGCTCAATCAGTACAGAGTCAACATGGTCCGCAAACCTTCCTCAACCAAACTCTCCTTAAGCGATCACATCTTCTTCCTCATAGCCAACCTGAGCTGGATCTACTTCAGAACCATCCTGCAAGGCATATGGTCACTGAGCGATCAAATCCTGATCCCCGACTTCACATCTCCCTATACAGTCTCCCTTGGAAACCTCGCCATACCCAAACGATACAGCAAAAAAGTCAGACTAGTTGGACCCATCGTCACAACAAGACCCAACCAAATCTCATCCACACCAAACGAGATCAAAACACATTTCGGACTTGAAACATCCCAACCCCTAGTCTATGTTGCTGTCAGTGGGCCGAAGATTGAAAGACGATACCTAGCCCAAGTACTAGAGAATACACTAAGCGAAACCAATCTAAACTACCAATTTGTGATGTCAAAGGGTGAAGCTTCTGCATCAGAGAAACCGAGAAGGCATGGTAAGCTTATCATTTTCGACTGGATAGATGAAGATTCACAATATCAGATATTGAAAACCTGTGACCTTGTGATTAGCAGGGCAGGACATGGAACCGTAACAAAAGCAATGACATTTGGAAAACCTATGATACTTATCCCAATACCAGATCACACCGAGCAGTATGGAAATGCAAAGCGATCTGCGCGACTCGGATTCGCAAAGATCATCGATCAAGACAAGATTAATGAACAAATTCTTGGAAGAACCATGGATGAACTATTGAAATCAAAGGAGATTCAAAACACAGCTCAAGAGATATCAAGATTTTCAGACCGATTGGATACCATAGACACTGTTACAAAAATAATTTTGAACCGCATAAGCCAGTAGCGCCAGTTCTCAGGTCACTCAGGAATTATCGGAATCAACACTCGCTTTGCTAAAGCAGCATCCAAGATTGAATCCATTCCCAATGAGGATTCTATCTCATCAAATCCATGAGAAGTCTGCGAGACCGAGCCTTTTGTTTCCGGAACTTCAGGAAGGCTCGACAAATCAGATAACGAGGCATTCTTGGCAAGTTCTTCTATCTCGCTTCTTTCGAGGCCCACAACCGGTCTGTAGACGGGTGTAGTCAGACCCGATGATGACTTAACTAGTCGGTCCATATCAGTGGAAGAGCCAACGAGAGTCTCGCCAGTGACAACCCCCAACGCCTTCATCTCATTCGCAAGTCTATTGGCGACTTTCAGCATTGCGCGCATCTTGAGATAAGGCATGAGATCCGATCGGTCGCTCTCTCTTATGGATCTCAGCACCTCCTTGAATGGGACAACAATCAGAGAGACTTTTCTGACAGGCAGGATCGAATAGATTTGCTTCAACCAATAGAGGACATGTTCTTTGGATGCTTGGTTGTCAAGATCATCGCCGTCGCAGTAGAGTGGAATGATTCTTGCTCCGCGTTTCATCATGAGCCAAGTCGAGAGACGACTGTTCAGACTTCCTGAGAAGAGTGAGAGGACGCTCCCCTGACATCCATATGGAAGACCACCGGGGCCGTCAATTCTCTCGCTATAAACGTAGGCGCTGTCTTCCTTAACTTCAACGTAGATAGTTGTATCGGGTTTTCCAAGATCCACTCTTACACCTTTTTCAGCAGATCCTTCAAGGATCTTTGAGCCGATCTGGTTCTCAAGATCCTTGCTCGTGAATGGATGGGATCCGAGTCTCCGTGCTTTTACGGCGAAAGTTCTGTTTGGCTTGATTTTTTCAAGCCCAAGAGCGACCGCCTGTGTAACGATAGCATTCATTTCCGTTGAGGTTTGAATCGCTCGCATAACTGTTGCTACGCCGAAAACCCTTGATGCCAACGCAGCTCCACGGGAATAGTCCGCGATATCAGTGATAGCTATCCTACCATACTTTCTCGCAATTGACGGCGTCTCTCCATGCCTTGAAAAGATGATTCGAATATGTTTAGCGATCCTTCTTTCCAGAAGGTTACGTACTGGGTTACTCTTTAGAGCCGTCTCCGAGGAAGAGATGAGAAGCACATCTTGACAGGTCATCGCATACTTCCGCTGCTAAGATTAAGTGGTAGTCGGTTTTGCCTCTTGCTCAGTTTTTAGCTCATGAAGGATAACTAAGGCTTCGCCCAATGGAATCCTGAGTTCAAGCGAAAGTTGTTTTGGCGTGATCCCTGGCTTCTCGTTGAGAACAGTAGATATGTATCTCTTGTGATATCTGTACATTACAAGGGCATGAACGGTCTCAATGAGCACAGGCCAAAGAGGCTGGGATTCCACATCAACAAGATCAGCTGTCAAAAGAGATTCACGCGGGAGTGGTATGAAACCGGGGAAACTTATAGGTTGGCCTCTACCCGGCAAGAAGATTTATTACGGTCAGCTTGGTGATATTATTGAGAAAAGTGTTCTGTCAGCGCCAGATACAGGTCGCCAAGCTAGTTCTTCTGGAACGTAGCATCCGTGACTTTTTCGAATCGCATCAGAACTACTATCAAAACAACAAAAAAGGAAGGTGAAAATATGAAAGTTGGAGAACTAATCCAGAACTCGTCAACGTACGGTTGGAATGCGAAGACTGTTAGATACCTCTCTGAAGACAAAGTTATGCTTGAGTTTGAGAAGCTCTTTCCTGAGAGACGGTATCATATATATGTACTCGCTGGAATCGACGGTTCAGTTATCCAAGTATACAACTTCTTTGAGGATAACGTGCCAGTCGACGCGGGAACTTGGGATGGACGCGTCAGGTAGGCGCGCATTTTCCTACACCCCGTTTTATGCAACAGGTTAATGCTCATAAGTCTAATCTCAAATTAGGGTGCATCAAACAGCCTGTCAGATGACAATATTTTGACCGGAATCAATACAGTCGTTTTCGACCTTGACGGCACACTGATCGAATTCCGAATAGACTATCAGTCAATTAGGCAAGAAGCAATCGAAGCCATAGATCAGATCAAGGAGATTCCAATGGAGATAATCTCTTCGGAAATCAGCATCTTTGGTATGCTGAATAGAATATCAGCATATCTGGACGGAAGAGAAAACGCTGAAGCCATAACAGAAAACCTCCGAAGTAGACTCTCCAGAATAGCTAACAAATACGAGGTAAGCGCTGCTCAAACAACTAAAATGATTCCAGGCGCCAGTCAAGCCCTGAAAGAAATACGTGTGCAAGGATTGAAACTGGGCTTGTTCACAACGAGTGGAAAAGAAGCAATGGACCATGCTCTACGCAGATTCGATTTGGAAAAGTATTTTGACGCCTGCGTTCCCCGTGACGATGCTCCCAAGGTGAAACCTGACCCATCACACTTGAATCTTGTTCTGAAGATCCTTGGAACAAGCCCTAATCAGGCCCTAGTTGTTGGAGATACTACGCTCGATATTACCTGCGCAAAAGCCGCAGGTGTTAGAAGCATCGGCGTACTCACTGGTGTTCACAAACAAAACCAGCTTGAGGCTGCCGGAGCCAACTATGTGATCAATACACTGAATGAACTGCCACCACTAGTCCTCAAAATGGGTGGATAAGACCTTCAGCTAGACTTGGTAGGGCTGGAGAACCGACTTTCCATTCTACTGTGCGCCAGTCATCTTTTCATGCATTCTTCTCAGCGTCCAGCTGATTGCACTCCTCAGTTCCTGAAGTCTTTTCTCATCTCCGTAGTTTGTGATGATTATTTGTCTTAGAACGTTTCCATCTTGTTCAACACGATAAGAAACTGCCTTGTCCTCTGTTATCTGGCCTGCTTGCACTGCACTCGCATCTTTCGACCGCATCGGTTCAAGTACACGTCCGATTAGGAACGCACGAAGTGGTGGAGAGTTGGGATCGAACGTCATGTTAGCCTTTGGAATCACTCTAATTTCGTTTCGGTCAATCTGCAAATCCGCCAAGTCGACCCCAGACGCTGCCCTTATAGATATAGACTGAGTTGAAGCAGGGGATGCTGCAGGCTGAGGTGGCGAAGGCTGTGCAGTCGGACCCGTCGGAACTGTCGAAGGTTGCGATTTTGGAACTTGGACCCTCCGAAAACTCTTCTCTGCAAGAGCAACGTCAACAAGGTCTCCCAGCGATCGTAGTTTCAACAACTCCTCTTCCAATTCATGGGTACGTCTCTGCACGTACGCCTTCAATTCTGCTAGTTTCCTTACCTTTTCTTCTTCTCCCATTCGTTCTCACTCAATTCAAGTCTATGAGGTTTAGTTGACCGCGAATACTGGGCTCACAATCGTCAATTGTCTTGATAGAAGCAAGGTCGCCGTGGCGCCCTCACCGTCGTGCCGTATCTGAAGCCCAAAAGCAAACGTCAACTTCTGATACATCCACTCTAGAGAAGGAGCATGCTTTTTATTAATTCGTTACTGTAACACGGTTTGAAAAACGCCGTGATATCCGTTGTCTAGCGAAGAATTCACTACAATCTCCAGAATCCTCCAAGGCAACTTGGAAGAAAAGCCCGTTCGATTGCGTGGCTGGCTTCATAACAAGAGATCGAGCGGAGGTATCCAATTCATACTTCTCAGGGATGGATCAGGAACCCTTCAATGCACAGTTAGAAAGAATGCTGTTGACAAAGAAACTTTCGATCTGTTTGAAACACTTCCACCAGAATCAACAATTCGGATCGAAGGGGTCGTGAAGAAGGATACTCGTGCACCTGGCGGGTACGAGATATCAGTTCAGAAAGTCAGTGTATATCGGAAAGCTGAAGAGAATTTCCCGATCGCTCAAAAGTATCATGGCCCCGAGTTTCTATTGGATAACCGACATCTCTGGATTAGAAACCGGAAGATGCAGGCAACTCTCAGAATTAGATCAAGCGTACTCGAAGCCGCAAGGGAATGGTTCAAACAGAATGAGTATACTGAAACGCACGTTCCAACCATAATAACCGCCGCGTGCGAGGGAGGATCTACACTTTTCGAGGTAAAGTACTTTGACACGAAAGCCTACTTGACACAGAGTTGGCAACTTTACGCGGAAGCTATGATAGCGAGTCTGGGAAAGATCTACACTATTGCACCGTCGTTTAGAGCTGAGAGGTCAAGAACGAGGCGACACCTTACCGAGTACTGGCATCTTGAAGCCGAGGCTCCTTGGTACAACTTGGATTCAGTAATGCGAGATGAAGAGGAGCTGATAACTCACATAGCCCATTCTGTTGCGAAATCTCGACCCAACGAACTGACACTAAACAAGAGAGACCCAAACGAACTATTGAAACTCAAATCGCCTTTTCCAAGGATAACCTACGACAAAGCGGTAGAGTTGCTTAAGGAACAAGGTGTCGAAATCAAGTATGGCGATGATCTTGGATGGGAGCAAGAGAAGATACTGACACTCCAATTCAATTCCCCATTCTTCGTTACACATTTTCCTAAGACTGCAAAAGCATTCTATCACAAGCTCGATCCCTCTAGACCTGAAGTGACGCTGTCTGCAGATTTGCTTGCACCAGAGGGTTACGGGGAAATTACGGGCGGAGGCGAGCGGATCGACGACTTCAATGAACTCAGTCAAAGAATAAAGGATGAGAACCTTGATCCCAAAGATTACCAGTGGTATCTGGATCTGAGACGATATGGTTCCGTTCCCCATGCGGGATTCGGCTTGGGAGTGGAGAGAACTATCGCTTGGATCTGCAAGCTCAAGCATATCAGGGATGCAGTAGCGTTTCCAAGGTTGATAAACCGGGTCTATCCCTGAGCATTAAGCCTAAACTCATCATGAAGTGCTCGAATAGCTTTCGGCCCGTCCTTCTCAGCAACGATGAAGGATATGTTCAATTCGGACGAACCCTGAGCAATCATTCGAACATTCACACCTTTATCCGCCACAGCTCTGAAAACTCTAGCCGCAACTCCGGGTGCTCCCTTCATTCCAGCGCCGACCGCTGCAACTATGCATACATCGTCTTCTGATAGGATGTTCTTCGCGAACTCTGTTCCGAGAAGTCCAAGTTCTAATGCATTCTTCGCTCTTTGCAGATTTGCTCTTGGAACGACAAAAGAGATTCCAGCTTCTGAAGAGCTTTGAGAGATCATCAGAATATTTATGCCAGCATCCCCTAGAATATTGAATACTTTCGCCGCAACTCCGGGTAGTCCAGCCATTCCAGCTCCTGTAACACTTATCATGCCCACCGTCTTCACAAGGGTAACAGCTTTGACTATTCCGTCAGTTTTTACTTCTCGATCACCTGCAACGAGAGTCCCCGCGTTCTCGATTTCAAGAGAACTTCTTATTCTAACAGGTATCTGCTTCTCCACGACTGGCTGCAATGCCCTTGGATGAATTGCTTTTGCTCCAAAGTAAGCCATCTCACTCGCTTCAGCATATGAGATTCTATGAAGGACTCTGGCGTTGGGTTCAATCTTGGGATCTGCAGTCATCAGTCCCTCCACATCTTTCCAGATGAGAACTTCATCGACATCGAGCGCTGCACCGATCAATGTTGCCGTGTAGTCTGATCCGCCTCTACCGAGCGTGGTTGTCATGCCATGCGGGCTACAAGCGCCGAACCCTGCAACAATCGGCAGGCTTCCCTTTTCCAGCATAGGCTTCAACTTCGCTCTGACTTTTTGAGATGTTATGTCCATGAGCGGATTTGCCTCTCCGAAGTTCTCGTTGGTTGTTATGCCCACATCGCAGCCTGTGAGCCACTCTGTCTTCAAATCCAAGTCCGCAGCGGCTCCAGATACGATTGGAGCTGAAAATTTTTCGCCAAAGGATATGAGAAAATCCTTGGAGCGTGAGGTAAGTTCTCTCAAACGTGCTATGCTTCTGAGGATTCCACGCAGTTCAAGGAATGTCTCGTTGAGTTCACCGAGCACTTGACGTTGAATGTCTTGATTGTGAATACACTCTTTTGCGATTTTGCTATGATGTGCTAGATGTTTCTCCACAAATTCGTTTATCGCTTCTAAATTGCCTTCGACCGCCTTTTCACTGATACTGCTTAGTTCGTCAGTGACTTCTGGCAACGCCGAGACCACGACCACAACTTTGTGCCCTTTCTTCAGGTAGTCTCTAGCGATTTCGACTGCACGGGATATGGCCTGAGCATCGCCAACGGATGTCCCGCCAAACTTCATCACGTACTTCAATTCACACTATACCTCACTTGAGAAGCATCCTCTTTATGTCAATGAGATCTCGTAGAACTGCAATCGCGGTCTCCTTGCCACCCGCTCCACGCCCGATTAGCGTTATACCACCGGCATACTCTGTCTTGAATGTTACAGCGTTCAAAGTACCTTTCACAGACAACGGGTTTTCAATTGGTATGGGACGAGGATGAACGGATATCTCTGAGTCGTTAACGATACCCAATAGTCTAATTGCGTTTCCAGAGCGTTTCGCTCTTTCCACGTCTTGAATATTCACCTTCGATATTCCTTCCAGATCCACATCTCTAATCGACACTCTTCTTCCCATGATCCAATTGCACATTATGACAAGCTTAGCCGCGGTGTCGAATCCATCTATGTCGTAGCTTGGATCTGCTTCGGCATACCCTGCTTTCTGGGCTTCTGAAAGCGCTTCCCCCATCGTGATTCCCGCTTCAAACATCCGTGTGAGAATGTAGTTTGTGGTGCCGTTCAGTATTCCTTCAATCGACTCGATCTTGTCTCCAGTCAAACAGCTTTTGGCAAAGTCCAAGATCGGCGTTCCTCCCCCCACTGTTCCACTGAACCTAAGATGCACCTTCTGATACCGCGCCAACTCAAGCAGTGCTGGCATGGAGACTGCAAGAGGTCCTTTGTTCGTCGTAGCCACGTGAAGCCCCTTCTTGATGGCCGATTCGATATGCTTTAGCGCAGGTTCACCATCAGGCATCCTTGTTGGTGTGAGCTCAAGAAGAACGTCAGCTTCCACGTCATCAATCACGTTCAACGCGGTGGCCTTCGCATGACCAAGCGTTTTGTGCGATGCGACCGAGCCACCTGACTGGCGAGCTGACAAGGCTTCTTCCAATTTTATGCCCTTCTGATCGATCATCGCTCCGCCTCGATCAACGATCGCCACAACATCGGGAGTGAAACCATAGTTCACTCTAAGCCAGTCTGCTCTCCCTCTCACTATCTCCAGAAAGGATTTGCCAACGTTTCCGAAACCAAGCATGATCAGTCTCATACGCAAGCCTGCCAAGTGGTCATCTTATGCCAAGGATCCTCTCGATAGATTGAATGTCAGATTTCGTTTTGACTGGCGTGTCGCCTATCTTGGATACAATTTGAGGATCCTTCAGTCCATGCCCCGTGGCGACGCACACGATCTCTTCATCTCTTTCGATCAAGCCCTGCTCCAAGAGTTTTTTCAATCCAGCCACGGAGGATGCGCTTGCAGGTTCTACAAAGAGTCCTTCGCGCCTCGCAAGATCTTTCTGGGCTTGCAATATCTCATCGTCTGAAACAGTATCCATCGCACCATTTGATTCCTTTACTGCTCGAAGCGCCTTCTTCCAGCTTGCTGGAGCTCCGATTCTAATGGCTGTAGCGATCGTCTCAGGCTTCTGCACGTTCTTGATTTCCACATCTTTTTGTTTGTAAGCTGAGGCTATCGGTGCAGCTCCTTCAGCTTGGATTCCAATCATTCGGGGTGCTTTTTCTATGACTTGAATTTTTTGGAGTTCTTCAAATCCTTTCCATATTGCACTGATGTTTCCAGCGTTGCCGACCGGCACGACGACGACATCTGGAGATTTGAAGTCCAGTTGATCACAGACTTCGAAGGCCAAGGTTTTTTGGCCTTCTACTCTGAACGGATTCACCGAGTTTAGAAGTGCGATCGATCGATTCTTCTTCGTAAGTTCGATTACAGACTTGAGAGCGTCGTCAAAGTTGCCTTCTATCTCCAGTATGGTTGCCCCATGAGCTATTGCCTGTGCAAGCTTTCCTTGCGCGATCTTTCCAAAGGGGATCAGAACGATGCATCTCACACCCGCTCTCGCAGCATAGGCTGACAGGGAGGCTGAGGTGTTTCCTGTTGACGCGCAAGCAACCATCTTTGCTTTTGCTTCAAGCGCCTTTGACACGCCGACCGTCATGCCTCGGTCCTTGAACGACCCAGTTGGGTTCTCTCCCTCAAACTTAATGTGTAGGCTAATAAGCCCCAGATCATCTGCCAAGTTCTCGGACCTGTGAAGCCCTGTTCCACCCTCGCCAAGTGTAACGATTTTGGTATCGTTGCCTAGTGGAAGCTGTTCACGGTATCGCCAGACACAGAAGCTTCGACTTCTCCAGAGTCTCGTGTCTACGTGGGAGGCCATTTGTTCGTAGTCGTATTTTATCTCAAGGAGATCTTGGCATCGAGGGCATGTGTAGATCATTTCAGAACTATCGTATCTGGAGTTGCAGCTTATGCATTGAAAATAGTGTTCCATTCATGTCACCGTCTTTCCGAGACGAAACCAGCAACGAGTCTATCAGTGTTCTTCTTGTCCTCGGTGGAAACTGGTTTGTGATCAAGCTCCTCCACAGTAACCGTCAGATTGCTCTTGGGAACCATTGGGCAACACTCTTCTGATAGCTTGTTTTGAAGCACTCGGATCATACCTTTTTTCATATTCTAGTTCATACTCTTATTCAATTGTGAATCATGTGCTAAAGAAGAACGACATCAACATGGACGAGCAACGGAGAGAAGTCGTCGTCTTTAGCAGAAATTAGTTGTCGTAGTCTCGACAGTCAGGAAGCGAGTCTCCATAGCCGATCCACGTCCGTTCGAACTTGACGGAAGTACGCAATATAAGCTTTGCCAAATTCTGAAAATGACAAATTTCATTTGTTCTGGGCACACCTTGCTCTGCGAACTGGTTGCACCCGCTAGAACTAAATATCTCGGAGTCAGAAACTTTGACTTGGCTCACATGAAAAGTCACCAGAGACCTGTTTTCGTAATTGTATTCCAAATCCTCCTTCTTTTCTCACTGGCACCCTTCTGCATAGCTCAGCAATTGTCGTGGGAGTATCCTACGGGAACTCATGTGAACGTCGTCTCCATGTCGGCTGATGGCTCATGCTTAGTGTCAGGAAACTCGGCTGGAGCGATAGATTTCTTCGATACAGAGTTCTCACATCAAACGTATCTCTGGAGAGCGATGGCAAGAGATCAAGTTAGATCAGTTGCACTCTCCGACGATGGATCATTTGTTGTGGCAGGAGGTAACGACGGGGCGATCTATTTCATAGATAGGCAGTTTGCGAAGAGATCCCCGCTATGGAAGTTTCAGACGGCTGGAACGGTCTTTTCTGTTGCGATATCAGGAAATGGATCGTACATTGCAGCAGGCAGTTACGATCATCGAGTGTACTATCTGAACAGCTATTTTAGCGGCAGCGCTCCATTATGGAGCTTCCAGACAGATGGGAATGTTCGCTCCGTAGCGATCTCGGGAGACGGGACTTTTGTCGTTGCCGGAAGCGAAGACCAATATGTGTACTTCTTTGAGAAAAGCTACAGAGGAAATACGTTCTTGTGGAGGCTTAAGACTTCAGCACCTCCATTGGTCGTCGCCATATCTAATGACGGGAGATATGTGGTTGCTGGGTGCAGCGATGGATACGTCTATTTCGTGGACAGAGATTTCTCCCGTGACAGTTACATTTGGAGATGCGCTACTGGTGATAGTGTCGAGTCAGTATCGATCTCTCAAAATGGATCGTATATTGCAGCCGGAAGCTCAGACGGATCTCTATACTTTTTCGACAGAGAACTATCCAACAATCAGTACTTGTGGAGATACATGATAGGAAAACCTGTCGAGAATGTCGTGATTTCCAGGAACGGTTCTCAAGTCTCATGCGCTGGTGGTTTTTCAGCCTACGTTTTCGACATCTCTAGTAATGCAGAAACATACACGTGGAGCTATGATGCGAAAGCAGAGGTGACTTCAATCTCAATGCCGAGCAACGGAGGACTACTCATTGTTGGTGACGAAAAAGGTTTCGTTCACGTTCTTAGGAATCTGATCGCCACAACTGAATTCAGCACATCCACCAGTCTAACGACTACCAGTCTAACGACTAATGTTGCGCCATTCATAAATCCCTACGTTATCCCGATAACCATCCTACTTGCAGTCCTCGTTTTCATAGGTTTGTTTGTCAAAACGAGGAGTGGAAAGTCGCAATCGGCATCCCTCGCAATCCCAAGCGAACGGGTATCCACAGGAACAAAGGCCCTAGATGAACTGACGGGGGGCGGATTACCCCAGTCGTATTCCGTTGCATTATCATCTCCATCATGCGATCAACGAGATCTCATTATCCAACATTTTCTGACCCAAGGGGTTGGTGATGGAAAGTTCACACTCTGCCTCACAACAGACATAGCGAAGTATCTGGATCTCGTAAAAGAGTATCCAGAGTCTTTTCGCGTTTTACTCTGCAATCCACAGGCCGACGAGTTAGTACCACATTTCCCAAACGTCTCTAAGACGAAGGCAGTAGAGAATCTAACGGAGCTCAACATAATTCTAATGGAGATTGTTGGATCAATCCGCGCAACATCCAAAGAAAGAAGAGTGTGCATCGAAATCTTGTCCGATGTGCTTCTACACAGTGGAGTGCAAACCTGCAGAAAGTGGACCGCTGAAATAGTTCCCCGCCTGAAGTCAAGAGGATTCACAGTCCTAGGAGTGATCAATCCCTCAATGCACAAGAAAGAAGAGATTGAGGCAATCACCAGTGTTTTTGATGGGGAGATAGAGATCGCTGAAAGAGAATTTGACGAAAAACCCCAGAGATTCGTGGCTGTAAGAAGACTATATGGCCTGAAACATAGCGACGAGGGAAAGGCAGTCTAACTGAGAACTGTTTCTCGTGAAGTTCAATGGGCTTGAAGTGAAGTACCCTTCACAATTCGAAACAGATTATTAGGCTAGTCAGGCTATTCTTTACGTGCAATCTGAGTTTTCAATTGAGTGGAAGGGTATGGCTCAAGAGACCGTGGATGTTGAGGCCCTGTGCAATGGAGATAGAGAGCTAGCGGAGGCATTGAAGAGGGGACTCTTTCTGAACCCTGGAAGATTGTCAACATCGATGGATGACTTGACTGGATTGGCAAATCGATTGGAGCAGAAGGGTGACAAGCTGCTCGCTAGAGTCAATTACGAGACTGTTGGTCGATTGGCACTTATGAAAGGTGATACAGATGCGGTTCGGCGATATTTCTCAAAGAGCGCAGAACTTGAGGTAGATGAACATCTTAGGAACGTGTTCGAGACCCTTGCCGCAAAACCTGAAGAGGCAGTCAATGCGGCTAAGAAATATTACCAGAAGACTCAACCCGAGTCACAAAAGTAGAATCTCTGGATTTCAGTTCAAGCAACTGGAGACCGAAAGCAGATACAAGCAACACAATCACAGCCGCTATCTGCACCGTCGATTCAGCATACTTCACCCATTGATACACTATGGGAACGCAAACGATGATCATCGACAGAATGAACGTCTTCCGGTCAATGCAGCATGATATGAGAAGCAGTTCTAGCATCAATATTGGAGCCATGTAGTACGTGACACGCATTCCGTAAAGAACGAAGAAAAGGGAATAAAGCAACAAGGCCAAAATCAATCCATAGATTGTTCTTGAGCTAATGTTCTTTGAACGAGAACCTCTCTTCCAATAAAGTAACAGTGAAGCAAGCGTTACGATTGAAGTTATCACCAGCACGGAGTCCGTGATGAGAAATCTTCCAGTGTTGATGATGGAGGTGCTGCCGCCTGCAAATCCAAACCAATGTTTTAGCATGAGGAAATCGCCAACCCGAAGGTATGACCAGATCCCAAAGGGGATCAGTGAAGCCAAGTCCGCCAACGCGAAACGGATGAAGTCTTTCCTGTTCATCATAAGGATCAGACCTAATGCGAAAACTGAGACGTATTTCGTGTTCACGCCTAGCATAGAAAATAGTAGAGCTAGCTCTTTCTTGTCCTTTATGTAGAAGTAGATTGTCAAGATGATTAGTAGTAGCATTAATCCGTCTGGTCTTATGGAAGTTGCGACCAGTACAAATGAGAGAGTTGAAGCGAATACTGAACTTGTGATGAAGCTCTTGCTCAGATCTTTGGGATTTAGAGTGGCGATCAGTCCAGTCAAAACGAAAACTGAACATATCGACAATAACAGTGTCATGATTCTACATAGAATTGGAGCCCCAGCCAGAGGCGAGATTAATATTGGGAATAGAGGAGGATGGTGAAACATCTGCATGAAACCTGTATGCACAGTCTTGGGACTATACTCAAGCAGGTTGTTTGAGGCTTCCAGCAAAGCAATCTCATCCACGTCGAGTGGGGTCAAGACCAGAGTTGGCAACGAGACAGTAACGATTAGAACTGTCTGAAATAACGCAAGCTTCCAATCATAACGCATTTGACGCATCCATTCCTTGTGGATTCGTTTATTGCAGATTGTTCGCTCTACTCGATCTCCAACAGTTCAAACTTGGTTCTATCGTCCCTTTTTCTACGTGCGGCAACATCCTTCATCTCTATCAATATCACTTCCCCAATCTGCCAAACATCAATGCCCATTCGAATACATCCCGTCGTAGCATGGTCCCCTCGTCCAAATGAAGCGTGCATGTGCAGACGAGGATTCCCTTTCTCATCTGAAAAGATTGTTCCAACCCCGCAGACTTCGTGGACTCCAGTGAGAACCTTCAGCATAGGGTCCGGTGGAATCGTGTCGCCGTTCGATGGACCCACCACAACTCGCCCCTTGTCCTTTACGCCTCCCAGAAAGAAGCACAGACCACTAGACACCTTCTTTTTTGCAGCAAAGAGTTCCAAAACGTCTGGAAGATGGTCGCCGTCATGTAATCTGATGACAAAAAGCCTTCCAAGTTGAGCTTCAGAATATCGCATTCTCCCCCCTCACATCATTCCAATCCTACGAGCAGTCTTGAGCACGAATTCTGTAGTCACATTACTAAGCCTTTTGAACGCCACTGACTCCACGTAACTTGCCCGACAAGCAGATACGAACGACCGGAAGAAGAGCAAGCTATTTTAGAGATTCCTCAAACACGTTTAGGGATCTATAATGGAAGTTCTCGAATACCCCAACTTGCCTAGATACGAGTTTCTTCCAAACGTGCTTGGACGGGTGTTGCTTAGCGGTGAACATCTGACGTTCTTTCTAGTCGAAATTCCTGTAGGAAAGAAAGTCCCATCGCATAGTCATCCTCATGAACAAATGGGTATATGCCTCGCAGGCGAGGCAGAGTTTGTGTCTGGAAAAGAGAAGCGAATCGTTAGCGAAGGGATGGTTTACTGGCTGAAGCCAAACGAGGAACATGAAGTCAGGATTACGGGATCCAAGGATGGACTTTTTCTAGATGTGTTCAGCCCACCAAGATCCGAGTACGTCGCGAAGCAGAAATCCATCGAAGAGCATCAACGTGGAATCGGCGGAAGAGTTGTTGACCGAAAATGACACTAGTGGGTGTTTACGATAATGCTCGTTCGCTCGAGTCTTCTCCGCCGATTCTCTCAGCCTCTTGAGTTGATGCTACTACTAACGCTTCCAGTCTTTTCGCACATCGATGCGTCTCTTTCCACAGGCTCTGTAAATGATCCTCTAGTGTCAAGTCGACTCTACTGGATAGTTGTCTGTCGACCGCCTTCAAAAAACGGGTTCTGAATGTTCTACCATATGCAGTGAGAAAGCTACACGAATGCTCGCCAAGAACCGAAACTTGACCGTGGTGGTCTATCTTCAAGGCATCCACGAAAAAGCCAAGAATATGGAGTCGATGTTATCTTACACTCTCGCTTACAGCAACGGATAAACCACTTGATACGCCCACATTTGTATGATGGGCAATTGCATCATGCAGAACGATGCCCCCGCTGCGGTTACGCGTTGAGATTCGATGGGCGTGGTTACATATGCGACTTTTGCGGATATCCGCATATGTGGAAAATGCTGGAACGTGACATTCATGGGCTAAAGAAAAATTTGAACAACAGGGTTCAGAATCTGCTTGAACGGATTCACAGCAATAGCCCAGCACAGCCAATCATCTACTACACTGTTGCGCCACGACCGCACAACCTGTGCGTCGCCTGTCATGCCAGCCTACCCGCTGGAACACGGTACTGCCCCAGATGTGGCGCCCCACAGACTACAACTCAACCTCACATCACAAATCAGAAGGCGAGTCGGACACTTGCAGAAGATGACCAACGGGTACTCAATTACGTCATAGACCATAACGGCACGATTTCTCTATCACAGGCAGCCCAGGATCTCTCAATGCCCTCCCATGCCTTGCGGTCGTCCATAGAACGATTGAAAACCGCCGGCTTTCTCACTTAAGCCTGAAGAACTGGTTTCGATACCATCCCAAACTCAGAAGATGGAAAACCTGAGCTTGGGTCAATGACGTACATTGCCGTGGACTTGACGGAGTTCTTGTGGACACAATGGTTTCTTGGTCCAGAATCATCAACAAACCACGAACTCTCTTCATAAAATTCCAATGGTTAGTCTAGGTCTCTAGAATGGTAGCCGGGGGTTACCATTCCTAAGCTGTAATTTCTACCACATTTTTTGGGCTGTTCTGGAGTTACGCTTCTTAAGGGAACTTCAGTCTTGTCAGATCTTGGCACATGAGAATGTCATTTGACGCTCAGTTTGTGACGTAATCCAAGATGTAGATCGGATTCATACATGATTGATTTGCTTTAAGAGGATAATTCAACTTAGTTGCAACACCATACATTCGGTGAAAATTAGTCGATTGTGGAAGAATAGTGAATGCCAAAGATCACTGTGAAAGACATTGAAATAAACTATGAGGAAGAGGGAACAGGACCCCCCGTTATTCTAGTCCATGGGCTATCAGATGACCTTACACTATGGATGCCCCTAACACCTGAGTTGTCAAGATACTACCGAACGATCGCTATAGATGTCCGAGGTCATGGGCACACCAGTAAACCCGATATGTCATATTCCATCAAATTGTTCTCCGAAGACCTTTCTGGGCTCGTAGAAAAACTGAAGATTTCCCAAGCTCACATGACAGGATTCTCCATGGGAGGATCCATAGCCCAGCAATTCGCACTCAACCACCCGAGAAAGTTCGTTCGCTAGTTCTGCTTTCCGCTTTCAGTTATGTCGATTCTGGACTTCGTAACATTTTGATAGGTTTTCGAAACAGCATCACTGAAGGCGGCTTACCAGCTTTCTTTGATGAAGCAGTAAAACTCACCGTGACCCCTGAGTTCGCATCAGCTAACAGTGAGGCGATTGCAAGATTGAGAGAGGTAAGCGTCAGGATCAACAATCCCGTGGCGATCCTTCATGCTATTGATGCTTGCCTAGGCTTCGACGTGAAGCACAAGATCTCTAAGATATCGCTTCGCACACTGATAGTCTCTGGCAGAAACGACATATTGACTCCTCTGCATTTAGCAGGACAAATCCATCGATCTATGGATAGTTCAGAATGGAAGATCATGGAGAATGTCGGACACAACCTGCTTATTCCAGAGAACACTCCAGAACTGACACAGATAATCCTTCGTTTCTTAGGCCATCACTAAACCAATGTCCAGCTCATCTGGAATGCTGATCACTCACTCTACTATCACGGGTTTGTACTGGCGAGTCCTGAAACCTAATGGACTGAGCCTGTAGTGTACTAGCAACCGTTGCTTGGGGCCGGAAAAAAAAGGGGTGTTGTTGAACATTTTGAAATTCTAAGTAAGCTGTGACAATAGTTTGTGTGTTTCGGTTTCTGTCCAAGCTCTCAACGTCTTGGTACGGACGTTGCCAGCACTCTCAACCTGGAGGAGAAATTTCAGCATGTTTTCATCGCTCGGCATCTCTATGACCGCTATGAAATCGTACTCGCCCATTGTGTAGTAGATCTGCGTTTTTCCTCCTGTCTTCTCTATTATATGTCTGGCTTCCTCGTCTCTCTTGATTGAGTCTTTCACACTTTTTATGCCATGCTCAGTATAGTTGCCAAGTATAATGTAGTGAGGCATCATTCTAACCCCAGAAAGTATTCCGAAACCAATTCGTATAAGACTATTCATTCTATCGGAATACGAATAATCTATTGAGAGCCCTTACACATTTTGATTCGCGATCGCGAATCGAATAACCGCGGGGATATCATAACATAAGAGGCTGGTAGCCCGGGGGAGATTCGAATTCGGGAAGATGGTTCTTTCTCCCGTCAGCGGGTGTCTTCTCCCTTAAGCGGATCCAGAGCCTACTAGTGGCTTCGCCAACGCTATGCTTGGCCGCTACAGTCGGCGGAGTGTCGCTCCTCCACCGGGCTGCATCATGCATCCGGGCTGCCCGTAGAGAAGTTCGCTCTCGCTTTAAG
>CAYXJU010000006.1:25425-39936 GCA_964464765.1 uncultured Candidatus Bathyarchaeia archaeon
CCGGGCTGCATCATGCATCCGGGCTGCCCGTAGAGAAGTTCGCTCTCGCTTTAAGTCTTTCACGAAATATGACGTTTGTTTGGGATCTCTTCTACCCCACGACCGCTTTGTGACCACATGGGAAAATGGTGGGAGCGATTCGATGTTGTGAGCTAGCAGAATCGGCAACTTTCCATTGTCGCATCGCTGATCGAAGATATCTAACAAACTAGAGGTTAGCTACAACAGAATCCTGTAGTTTTACGAGTAGTTCTTATGCAAATCGTTGTAATTTTATAGGCAAGATTTAAATACGAGGTTCGCAACGGTATAAAAGGCTTTGGGTCAGATGACTGTTTCTTACCCAGATCCCTCGGGTTCTGAGTGACTGATGGCCTCAGCGCACCACCTACGTTGAAGGCTGGATTTGAAAGTGTCGCAAAGAAGAATCATGAAAATAACAAACTGCCCTGAGTGTGGCAGTGCAAACCTTGTTGAAGACTATGACTTAGGTGAGGTCATCTGCCAATCTTGTGGCCTCGTTCTTAGTGAGCATGCGATCAATCGTGGCCCGGAATGGAGGGCTTTCACGAAAGAGGAGAAGGAGCAACGAGGAAGAGTTGGAATTCCAACCTCGTTCTCAATCCATGATAAAGGACTGTCAACCGTAATCGATCATGTCAATCGGGACGCTTTTGGAAGACAGCTTCCCTTAGCCCGTAGACTCGAGATGCTGAGACTTCGCAAATGGCAGATTAGAACGAGAGTTCACTCTTCAGTGGATAGAAACCTAGCTCAAGCCATGGCGGAGCTCGATAGGTTGACAGACCGAATTCATGTCCCGGCGCCAATAAAGGAGAGGGCAGCGGTCATATACAGAAAGGCTTTGGACAGCGGGCTTGTGAGAGGACGATCGATCGCAGCCATAGCCGCTGCGTCGCTTTACGCCGCATGTAGGCACTCAGAGACTCCAAGAACGCTGAAGGAGGTATCCGCTGCTAGCAGAATCCGTAAGAAGGATGTAGCTCGATGCTATAGGTTGCTGCTTCGGGAATTGGATATGAAGATGCCTGTTGAGGACCCGGTGAAATGCGTCTCAAAGATAGCCTCTAAAGTTGATATTTCCATGCAGACACAAAGAAGAGCTTTTGACATCCTCAAACAAGCCAGAAAGATGGGCATGGTTGCGGGTAAGGATCCGATGGGACTAGCTGCAGCCTCGCTTTATGTTGCATGTGTGCTTGAGGGAGAGAAGAAGACGCAGAAGGAGATTGCTGAGGTCGCTAACGTTACTGAGGTCACGGTTAGGAATCGATATAAGAATCTAAAGGAGACCCTTGGCCTCAACGTCTAGGCGGTCTCCTAGCTTTTTCGCAAGCTCAGCGACCGGCTCAGTATGCCTAGCCGATGGACTTGTCTCATTCGACACTTTCATCTCGAAGTTCTTGAACGAGAGATTCCAGATAAGCCCACAACTCTTGCACCGCATCAGATACTGTATTCCATCGCGTGTTCCAGGGCGAATTGAACCAGCTGAGCATGTTCTAACGTTCCCATGATTGCACGTGGGACACTTGACCTGTTGCTCGAATGACACAGAACCGCATGTATCGCATAAAGCAGTTATCCGTTTGTAGGCTCGGGCTCTAGATGAGAACGCCCCTCTATCAAAGATCTCCAGTGTCGAGAGTTTGAGGCGCCCCTTTGAACATCGAGGACACTTTCTAATGAGACGTTGAAGCTTGAAGTATTCCAATCGACGCACCGACTTAACCAGTTATCCGTGCAAACGTGAACGAAATAGCTACACGTGCGAACGTCAGTTAAGTCTTGTTTTGTACCTTTCTTTGTATACAACGCTCCGAGTGTTGTCTCAAACTTTAGGAGGATAAGTATCCCTCCGCTGACTGTTCAAGCGTTCAGACTTTCGTTCCACGTCTGCCTCATACGAACAAACTTAAATATGGTCACTAATCAGCCGCAGACGTCTAGACCAGTCGTGCAGTCAAAGTAGCGCCCTCGAAACGGTTAGCTTTGAATCGATCTCTGATCTTGCTCAGAAGTTCACTCTCGCTCAAGTCCAAGAGCTGACATATCGCGTTGTCCACTCTCGACATCGAATGAATCACCAAGCCCTCATCTCTAAGCATCTGCATCTCATCCGAAGAGTTCCTGCAGTTTGCTTCCGGGAGAAAGAGGTCTGTCACCCGCATCTTCTGGGTTTTCAAAATCCCAACCAGTTTTCCACGTTCTCTGCCAAGTCCACCCAAGCCTCCCACGGGTCCAACGTCAAGCTTAACGCCTATCGTTCCTGTCAATACCTTTGACCCAGCTATGGACAGGTTGGAGAGTTCAGATAATAGTGCAGCAAACATCGCAAACCCGGCGCTAGGACCAGATACGCCTTGGCCTGGGGCTCCTTCAAGCAAACTTCGAATTTGATAGTGCACATGATAGGCTGCCAAGTTGATCCTACCCTTCTCCCATAACCATGAGGCAGCGGCTTCCACAGCGTTTTCCGCACTCTGCACCACTGAACAATCTGGAACAGAGACCTGTCCTAGTACAGCAGACGTGGCTTGACCAGTAACAGATATGCGACTCTCACTCGGCACCGCTGGTCTCACCGCACATTGAATGGCCAAGATACCTCCGTCGCCCCGCTCAGTCGTGTATAGACCGTGTGAGACCCCTGAAGGCGGATTTGTTGAGATTAGAGACTCCTCAGCTTCTCTACGGCTTTTGTCCTCTAAGGATTCAAGATTCTCAATCGCCGTCACGAAGTGAGATAGACGAATCTTGTATGCTTCTGGAGTCAGTGATTTCTCGTCAAGTTCCAACGGTTCCTGCGACATTCTACCTGTCGTACCGCAAAGCCTGTTCAGATCCTCCTTGTACTTTGTGGAAGTTTCCTGAATCTTCACCGAATCTCCTGTCTTCCTAGCTTTCAGAAGCTCCCATGCGGCGCTGAGTTCGGATGCCCAAAGTCTATGAGCCTCAGCAATTGTTTCAGCGACTCCACGAGGGCTCATTGCACGTTGTCTTCTTAGAAGGCTTGTGATCTTGGGCACTTCAACCTCTTTTTCTAGGTACCCTTTGCAGAATCTAAGATGAATCTCAACGACTTCCTGCCAGTCTGAGTCATTCAGCGGAGGATGAATGTAGTATATGTTTGGCTCGAACCTGTCGCGTGTAGCTTGGTCGATGAATTGCTCTTTGTTTGAAGCTGCGATGATAACTATTCTATCGCGAGTCTCTAGGTCACTGAGCTCAGCCTTTACCTGTGCGAGAATCTTGTTACTCGCTGGATCCGCCCCCCAGAATATGGCGTCGGCTTCGTCAAGAAACAGTATGCATGGAGCCTTTTGGCGGGCCAGAGCGAAAAGATCGCTTATCCTTTTCTCGGGTTCACCAAGATATGATGCACCGCTCATGAGTTCCCCACCGCGAACTTGGATGAAACATACATTGTTCTCCGCGGCGGCAACAAGCGCAAGTAGCGTCTTACCGGTTCCAGGAGGCCCGAGAAGCATGAAACGACTGTTTGCTCTGTGTCCAAGTTTGCTCATGTCTGGGTTCAGGGCCAATGCTACTTGATTCAACAGCTTATTTTTGATGTCATGTAGGCCTCCGATATCAACACGTTTTCGATCTGGTTTCTCCACACACACCGCATCAGTGACTTGCTGTGACTTTTGTTGGTCCGAATAGAATTTCATTACGCTTGCCGCAGATTCGAAGTCCTCCAGATAGACTTCGTACATAGGTTTGTTCGATTCGAGCTGGAAAGGTCCACGCTCTCGTGTCTCACTCCTCAAGTATTCTTCTTTCCTTCTCTTCACTTCTTTGAACACACTTGCCACATCGTTGGGTGTTACACTTCCTTTTCTTCGGATTGCTGCGTGTCTTTCCAGTGTCTTCAGAACATCTTCCGACGAGACACGACTCCAATTGTGTTTCTGAAGATTTGCTTCAACTATAGCTAGTAGCATGTCACGAGTCATGCCTGCATCCAGATTGATTCGTACCAGTCGTCGGCGAATGTCTTCTCGTGTGGTTTCATATGCATTTGTAGCCATTATCACGAGAGTACGTGAGTCGTTGCCGAGAACGGTGTCAAGCCATCTGTTCAGTTCATCCTGCACTCGAGTATCTTCCATATCAGCGGATGTTTCTCCTCGGACCTTCCTTCCAAAGCTTTGGAACTCGTCGATGTAGACTACTGATGGAGCGTTGGTGGCCTGCTTCAGCAAATTCGCAAGTTGCTTCGTGCTCTTTCCATAGAATTCAGAGTAGACGTCGGAGCCTCTGACAACGATTGGAGAAATCTGCAGGCCGCTGCGATTTGCCTCCAAGATCATCTGTCTAAGACCGACCATTGCCATGAATGTCTTTCCCGCCCCACTCTCGCCTGTGATGCAGAAGGCTTTGGGAAGATCCTCCTTGCCAAACCATTTGAGGAATCTTGGGTGGCGTAGCACGTGGAATCTGAAGGAGTCTAGAAGCAGGTTCAGCTCTTTCTCTCTGCCTATAAGTTTCTTGATTGAAAACTTTTCAATTGAATAGTCTTTATCTAGCTTGTCGAGCATCTTTACGTATCTTCGCGGCGAGACTCTTGATCTCTTCCATCTTGCGTAGTTGTCATCGGCCGCGGCAAGCGCAAGGTAATTCAGTCGTCTCAGCCATCGATGTTTTAGCCACCATGGCTGGTTAACATCGAACATTAGATCTTCGGTTTCGACATTCGATCTGGAATCTTCTATTGACAATCTAATCTACCTCCATCGGTGCAAGGTCAAATTTATGCCCAAGAATGGTTCTGAGCAAGTATGCGCATAGAGAGATGACAGCAAGGAACCCGAGAACAAACAAGTTCCAGATAGAGGGCAAATTTATGGCTGCAAGGAAGAGTGTTCGCAGTATCGCAAGAATGATCACTTGACCAACCATAAGAACTGCGGTTACCGCAAGGCATGTGAGCAGAAACTTGAACATGACATCTATCCAGACATAGGTTTTGTTTCCGAAATCCAGTAGCCTGAGTCTTCTGTCTCGTCTGCGCCGGTCGTTGAACGAAATCCTTTCGTAGCCCACAAAAAGAAACTGGAATCCAAGAAAGACATAGAGCAGCTTTGTCCAGAGTGGAAAAGCTCTTCCGAAATTGAATAGCCAGTTCGAAAAATCTCTTGTTGAAGGCATCTGGAACTCTGACACTTTAGTCGGTGAAGACAGAATCGAAACCGCAATCTCCAGAGTAAACTGGCCACTTGACAGATAGTAAGTGTCAACATCCCGAACATTTCCCGACTCAATTCCCGCAGAGATGTCAATCTTGTAGTCTTGTTGATGTTGGAAACTGACCGTTAGATCAGTGCTGCCTGGTTCGATTGCGACCAGTGACAACTGGGATGCAGGGTAACTGGTCGGCAGATTCAATTCAACCTGGGATAAATTCCCATGTACGTAGACACCTTGCAGTGCGGGGCGTGTACATGATACATAGATCGTGTCTCCGGGTCGGACAGTCACGTGCGTCACTTCGGTTGAGGCCGCGGACACACACATAATACCAGACAATACCAACAATATTGCCAGGATTGCATAGGCGACTTTCCTGCAACATACCTGACGATTCCGTTGTCCCCCGAAAGCATGAGACGAGGGGGACTTATCCGTCAAGGTCCCCTTTGCTTGAATCATAGTCGAGTAATTCTTGCACAGTGGAATATTAACGTTCTGTTAATGGTACATTAAAGTGCCATGATCAAACAACCAAACACTCGAACCATTTAAATACAATCACGAACTATTACTGTCGCAAGTTGATCAACCGACCCATGATGAAACCTACGAAGAACGTAGTTTCTCTTAACTCCCCAAACCGCTCAACGTCACTTTTGAATCGTGAACCCGATCCAACAAGGGCATGGAGCATCCGCTCTTCCGGCCTGGAGGTAATTGGTTAGATCCATGGCCGCTATCTGCGCCGTCTGCGGCCTTCCCAAGGACCTGTGCGTTTGCGGCACAATAAGCATGGAACAGCAACTCATCAAGGTTCGACTTGAGACCAGAAAGTGGGGCAAGAATGCAACGGTCATTGAGGGAATAGATCCCCACAGCGTTAACCTGAACGAATTAGCCTCGAAATTGAAGACATCATGTGCATGTGGCGGAGCGGCGAAGGACGCTCAGATCATGCTCCAAGGAGACCACAGAGACAAGGTAAAGAGACTGCTGGTTGAACAAGGCTTCCCCGAATCCAGTATAGAACTTCACTAACCTGACGCGCGCGAACTTTTGAGGCAATGATCATGAGTGGATTACTCGAAACCATAAAGAATCTCAGAAGAAGCAGGCGTGATCTATCGGTGTGCCCGAAATGCGGAAGCACCAGAATCCGAAACTCAAGTTGGCTGAACGGCTGGATCCTTCCAGACCAGTATACTTGCGACAATTGTGGATACACGGGATATGTTTTACTCGAACTTGAGAAAGAGAAATGACAGGAGAATCGAACTTACGTGTTCCTCAGCGTCTTGAGGCCATGTAGTCAACCAAGCCTTCGTCTAGCGACACCTTGCAGCGAAAGCCAAGAGACCTGACAGCTCGTTTCACGTCTGCACGACTTCGTCGAATGTCGCCCCGAACTGGGCGCTTGTAGATAGGGACGAGCGCTTTTCTATCGCACAAATCAGCAAGTTTTCGGGCAAGACCCCTTATCTTAGTGGCGCTTCCAGAACCAATGTTGAAGACTCTACCATCAACGTCGCCATTGCACTTGGCAGCACTGATCATTGCGTGAGCAACATCAGAAACATGTATGAAATCCCTCGTTTGCAAGCCATCCCCATAGATAATGGGACGCTTGCCTCTCAGCAGTCTGTCAACGAAGGATGTTATGACTCCTGCATATGGCCCGTGACTTTGTCGCGGCCCGTAAACATTGAAGAGTCTCAGACTAATCGTTCTAAGACCATAGACGGAGTTGAAAAGCCCACAGTAGTGCTCCCCTACAAGTTTTGACATTCCGTAGAAGGAGATAGGGTTTGTTGGATGGCCTTCAGATACTGGCAGAGAATTTGGTTCTCCGTACACAGCCGCTGAAGAAAGATAGAGGAAACGTCTCACACTTGCTTCGTTTGACGCTATCAGAAGGTTGAGGGTGCCTGTTACATTTGTCTCGTGCATAACTGAATCGTCTATTGAAGGGGAACGCGACCCAACTATCGCGGCAGTGTGAAACACGTAATCCACGTCGTTGACTACGTTCCTCACTGTCCGAGAGCGGGTTATGTCTCCACGAACAAGCTTAACATACCCCTGATTCAATGGGTTTCGGATGTTCTCAATCCGGCCCTTGGACATGTTGTCGAGTACGATGATTGAACAATCCAGTTTTGAGAGTTTGTCGACCAAGTGGCTGCCAATGAACCCCGCGCCACCAGTTACCAGAACCCTCGAGCCTTTAAGGTTCAATTCGCAATACCACCAATAGGTTCAAGCGCTCTTTTCTGATACGATGTCACTCACAAATATTGTGAGTTTCTCAGCTTCTGTTTTCCAGTTTAGTCCAGCATCAACGGTCGCCCTTGCGGCTCTCTGTAGGCTGGACATCAAGCTTCTGTTAAGCAGAACTTGAGTAATAAGTGAAGCGAGAGCATCAGAATCCTCAGGTTGAAAGAGTAATCCATTCTTCCGAGGCTCGATGATAGTTCGGATGGTATTCGTGTCAGTTGATATGACTGCCAGTCCTGAACTCATGTACTCAAAAAGCTTTATTGGTAACGCGAGTGGCGAAACCGAGCGCATCGGTATTACACCTATGGATGCACGTTCGTAGATTCTCGGCATCTCTGAGTGTTGAATCCATCCAAGAAACTCAATATGACTACCCAGCATTAGGTCGTTTGCCAACCTTCTCAGGTGTTCCTCTTCCTCACCTGTACCAGCTAAGAGACACTTCGATAAGGGTACGTTCTCCTTAACGGTCTTCATAGCCCTGAGGAGTACGTCGACGCCTTCGTCCTTCCGAAGATTTGCAGCAAGAACTACAACTGGATCTGAGTTGAAAGAGGGCTTGAAGAACTCGTGGTCGGCCGCGTCGTAGACTACTTTCACCTTGGCAACTCCAGCTGTCCTAGCATGGTTAGCTATGACCTCGTTTATTGCCAGCCCATATCTCAGCCTTCTGTAAATCCACTTTTCAAATCGAGAAGCGAAACCTGAGAGCCACTTGAACTTCTTTCTTACGGCGTATTCCCAGAAGTTCACAAAGTCTGCGACTAAAATGAATCCTCGAAACTTTGACGCAATCCAAGCACAAAAGAGAACGTGAGTTGGAATATTGTTCACGATGACAAGATCATAACTTGAAAAAGTCAACTTAGCCGAGAGTACTATCGGAAATGTTGAATATCTCTTGAGTTTTGAAGGACAATCGATAATTTCGGCTTTGAGAGCTTGACCAATCTTTGTGGCACGTGGAGTTCTTTCTCTGCCCGCTCCCACAACGTAGCATACTTTTTTTACTTTGTCGCTTGAAATAGTCACCGCCATCACTTGAGGAGCTGGATTGTGGGGGTTGCAGAGTTGAGAGTGGCTCTAACCGTATATAACGCTAACTTTCTGGGAGGCGGCAACAAATTCACGGCCGCTCTTGCGACATCACTTTCTGGAGCGGGATTTGAGGTTGCACTGTGCGCAGGAAACAAACCCATTCCGGGGCGATGCCACAAAGAGTTCATGGAAGCCCGACGAATTTATACTGCAAGCCCCCTAAAACCGACCCGACGAGCAAAACTCTACTCTTCGACACTTCTTGTCTCACTCGCACTCAAACGGTGCATCCGCAACTTCAATCCAGACATAGTAATCAATGCGGATTCTCCTCCAGCCGCATTCTCCCTACTAGGAAAAGGAAAGACCAAATTCATTCAGTACGTGCACTGGCCGACAGAACTCCAATCCTACCGCCACACCATGTTGCTGGAGCTCTACCGTGCATTCTACTGGGGATTACATTACCGATCGCTGAAGAGACTGGATGCGGCTGTCTGCAACAGCAAATTCACTCACGACATAACAAGAATAATGTGGAGAGCTGAAGTGCCGGCAGACCGATTTCATGTCATCTATCCACCCGCCGATGTAAACAAATTCCAGAGCACGTATGTTGACCGCAAGAAGAAGATATGCTATGTGGGCAGATTGGATGGAAACAAAGGAATTGACATGGTCATAGACGCCTTCATCAAGGTTCGCGAAAATCACCCTGACGTTGAACTTGAGATTGCAGGCGCCCTAAATCCGGGCGACGTATACACAACTGCCTACTATCCAAGACTCAGAGACCGACTATTCAAACTAGCCAAACGAGAAATCACGCTGAAATTGAATCCAAGCGACGATGAAATAATCAACGTTTACAAATCATCTAGAATCTTCGCAAACTACAATCCTGGCGAACATTTCGGCATTTGCGTGGTGGAATCTCAGGCTGCGGGGACGGTTCCCATTGTTGCGCATGGAGGTGGACAGGTGGAAACAGTGACTAACGGTGAAACAGGTTTCTTGGTCAAGAACTGTGAAGACATGGCGGAAAGAATGGAACTTCTCTTGAACGATGACCTTACTTTCAAACGCATGAGTGAAAAAGCCGTGGAAAATGCCAAGCGATTCTCAAACGAATCCTTCGCCACAAAATGGATCGACTTGATTGAGGAAATGACTGTTTGAAATTCAGGCCGTTTAGTCCGGAGATTCTAGCAATACTTGCAATCGTAGTGATCAACTTCTCAGTTTCATACTACTTGAATACGAACACAATAATCGACGAACGCACGTACGCAGTTCAAAGCTATCACTTCTACACGGATCATAGGCTTCCGGAGATCTACCCGCTCCTCTCCATCTTGACGATTGTTCCCTTGATCCTATTCGGAGTTGAAAAGCTAGCCTTCCTTACAGTCCCGTTTGCAGCAACTCTTCTCACAGTTTTGCTGACTTATCATCTTTCAATGAGACAGTTTGGATCCAAGACGAGGGGTTTGCTAGCGTCTGTTCTCGTCGCATGCAATCCATTGATAGTTTGGCTTTCTGCAAAACATATGACCGAGAATCTCTTTGCGTTGTTTCTGGTTCTCACATTCTTAGCATTAGTCGGAAAAGAAGTGACTTCTCGACAAGCGTTCTTGGCAGGGACATTCTCGTCTCTTGCCTACTTGTGCAGATACCCTGGCCTTCTCCTATTTCCCATGATAACAATCTGGCTAATTCAAAAGAAAACGAAATTGCGCGTACTTGTTGCTTACCTGTCTCCGCTGGTGTTTGTAGCAGTGTACTGGACAATGAACTGGATGGTTTTTGGGCGATCTCTGACAACCGAATCTTACTCCTTTGGAACACTCTTGGCAAAGGCGGAAGCCATAAGACTGAACTTCAGTTTGCCACTTCTCGTAAACATGGTCTACAAAGTGATATCCGCTTTTGGGCTCGTCTTTGGATACGCTATCATATTTCTTCTGCCCGGAATGAGAGGAATAAAGCGAACAAATCCCATAGTGATTTTTGCTGTGGCATATATTGTAGTGCACTTGGGTTACTATTCGATTCTATCTATGAGCTGGTCTTTTGCTTGGTCGATAGATCATGTTGCACGTTATCTGGCCCCCATATCTCCCCTAGCTCTGTCACTCTCGAACTCCACATTGAGATTTCGAAGATATGGTTATCCACTACTATTGTTCTCTTGCTTCGTTGGACTCGCTATGGGATTCTATCTTACATACTATTCCAACTTACACTCTCAAGTTCCAATTAACTGGGAAGATTTCCTCAAGAGCTTAAGATGAGAACCTTGGACGATAACGGACGCTGCAGATTCCCACACACGTCAAACTAGATCTGATTCTTTTGATCGCGCAAAAGTATTCAATAGAGGCTTATCCAGCTATTCGCCATACTTCACTTTGAAAAGCGTCCAGAAACTGCTAAACCCATGCTTCCAAGTTATCTTGGCTTTTCCCTTCTTTCGATACTCATATTTGATTGGTACCTCAACGATTCTCAGCTTTCGCTTCAGAAGCTTTCCGACAAGTTCGGCTTCAACATCGAAACTCTCAGAGGTGACTGAGATCTGCTGAAGAGCTTGACGAGTGAAGAGCTTGTAGCCAGTCATCAAATCTGTTATTTTACCACCGAAAAGAGCACGAGTAGCGAATGACAGAGTTTTGTTGGCGAGAAAATGTGTTCGACTCATTCCCTTGGGATTCCCCAGAAATCTTGAGCCCAGCACTATATCGGCTTCTCCGCTCAAGATCGGTTGAACAAGGTTCACGATATCCTCCGGAAAGTATTCTAAGTCAGCATCCTGAATCAGAATTGCGTCTCCCGATGATTTCTTGATTCCAGTTCTTATTGCAGAACCTTTTCCTTTGTTCGCCTCGTGTCTCACCAGCGTAACGTTCAAGAATTCCTCCACAACTTTCGCAGAACCGTCTTTTGAACCGTCGTCAACCGCGATTAACTCTGTCTCACAGGGAAGCTGGAGTTTCAAGATACGCTTGAGGACTTCTCCAACGGTCTCTTTCTCGTTGTAGCACGGAACAATTATGCTTAGCTTCATCGTGAAGGCCTATGATCATAGAACAAGATTTTGAGTCTTGGCTTGGTCAGAAATCCTAGGCATGCCATTCCTAACGTACTCTACCGATCTTGATTCTTTCTAAACCATTCAATCGTTTTTTTCAAGCCATCGTCCTGAGAAACTGTTGGACTCCAGTCGAGGATTCTTTTTGCCTCTTGTATGTTAGGGCATCTTCTCGTGGGATCGTCAATGGGGAGATTGCTGAATGCTATTTGAGACTTGCTCCCAGTCAGTTTCCTGATTGTGTTTGCCAGATCTAGGATTGTGGTTTCTTGGGACGCCCCTATATTGATAATTGTTCCTTGAGCGTTCGCTGCGCTGAGGAGCGACAGAAGACCAAGAATAGTGTCTGCCACATAGCAGAATGACCGCGTCTGCGATCCGTTCCCGTACACAGTTATTGGTTCACCTGTTAGTGCTTGGCGAATGAATCTGGGAACGACCCTTGCATAACAGCCGGTTGCCCTAATCCGCGGTCCATAGGTGTTGAAGATTCTGGCTATCCTTGCATCCACGTCGTACTCTTTCTTATATGCTGTGATAAGTGCTTCCCCAAAGCGTTTTCCTTCGTCATAGCAGGACCTTGGACCAACAGGATTCACATACCCCCAATAACCTTCTGGAGTAGGAATCACTTGAGCGTCTCCATATACCTCCGAACTTGACGCGTAGATTAATCTGGAATCCATCTTTCTCGCTAGTTCAAGCATTCTCTGATTTCCTAGCGAGTTGGCCAGCAAAGTATCAATTGGACGCTGTTGATATTCTTCGGGGGAGGCTCTGCTAGCTAGATGAAGTAGATAATCATACCTCTGATTTCCATTGAAACTGATGACATCACCCTGAACAAAACGGAATTGCGAGTCATCGAGATTATGATCGATACTTGAAATCATTCCTGTCGATAGGTTGTCCAAGCATGTTACTCTGGCGCCCAGTTCGAGCAGAATGTCGACGATCCAACTTCCGAGAAATCCAGCACCGCCCGTAACCAAGATACTCTTACCCGAGAAGTGGTGTTCAGAAAGTTTGCCGCATATCGCTTTAACATCTTCTTCGACTATTCTGTCAATCACTCAACCACATCCATCGCACCTGTACGCCAGCGATCATAGAGATGATTACTAACCGGACGGTAGTGTTATGTGCCATCGTATGTAATCGACCTATGTGAACCGATCAAGCATCACAGGCATTATTATAGTAAACCGTTGTTGCCTACTTGCTTCGTGCGAATTGCTTGGCGCGCCTCCTGAAGAATATTACGGAGGGATTTTTGGTCATTCTACGTCAAGTGAACCGTCTCTTCTAGCATATCCATTGTGGCTTACGGGGTAATCGATTGTCTTGTCATCGGCTTTTTCATTGGTGTCTACCTTTTGATGGCAGTATTGGTATGGCCAGAAAAGGAAGCTTGTTACGGGGATTCCCTCGGACATGAATGGTCAGTGGTCACTGCTTTCGCAAAGCTTGGGCAGTCTGGACCTTAACAACCTTGATTAGCCAATTTAGAGAACAAGTATCGAATCAGTCACCGGTTGAACTGATGCGAAGAATCTGCGGCCCAGATTCTGACTATTTGCTAGGCCTTCGCCTTCCCGGGACACTAATGTCCTTTGCCTCGACGAGAGAAATGAAGCGAATTCCATTTCCTTCTAGAAGACTCCGTGCGCCTTTCTGAAGGTCCACCAGAGCTATTGCCGTTTCTACATTCGCTCCTGCTGATCGCAAGGTCTTGGCCGCTGACAGCACAGTGCTTCCGGTCAGAGTTACGTCAGCTATGATTGCGACTCTTCTCGCCTTCCCCAATAGGTTCTCTAGTTTCTCGTAGGCGTATATGGGCTCGCCTTGATGGATGAAAAGTGAGCCGAGTTTTGCGTGCATGCCGACCACTGCTACGATGGGATCAGCCTCGACCGAGGGGCTTGCGATCTTGTCCGCATTTAACTTCTCAAGTTCATTTAAGGTGAGATTGATTGCGATCTCAAGACTTGTGGGTTCGGTGAAGATCATTGCCATATCGATGTAGTAGTCGCTTTGGCCCCCTGAAGGGCTCTTAAATTTCCCAAGAAAGAGGGCTCTATCCTCAATTAGTCTTGCTAGAGTACTACGTAGATTCTGGATTGTTGACATTACTTGATCCACTGGCAACAACTACCTGCTGCGTAGAACCTTGTTCGGAAGCCTTTACATAGCTCATAACGGCCTCATAAGTTTTTGGAGCCATGGCTTCAAGCTCCTTCAGGTACGCAAATACGTCTGTGATCTTGATCAGACTGTGAAGTTCAAGACCTTCATGCTGAAGATTTTCAAACCCACCCTGTTCCCGATCCACGAGAACCACCACGTGTTTCACATTTCCGACTCCGCGAAGAATACCTGCCTCCTCGATCGTGCTACCGCCGGTTGTGACAAGATCGTCGACGAGAAGTACATTGTCATCGGTATCCATAACGCCTTCGATGCTCTTTCCCAATCCGTAGTCCTTTCGTTCCTTTCTAACGTATATCAATGGGATCCGCATCTTCTGGCTGACAACTGTTGCAACGGGGAGCCCAGCTGTTGGAACGCCCGCGATCCTATCAATTTTCCACTTTGGCTGAATCTCGTTCTTGACAACATCAACATACAAGTCGCCAATCCGGTCCAATACGTCAGGATAGGAAGGTGCGAGACGAAGATCTATGTAGTATGGGCTTTTGCGGCCTGAACTTAGCGTGAACTCCCCAAATTTGATCGCCCCAATGCGTAGAAGAAGTACAGAGGCTTCCTTGCCAAGAATCGGCTTCTTCTGTTTCCAAATGATTTCGTTGGGCTCTATGATGAGAACCCTCCAGTAGGTAACATAGAAATATTATATAAGAATATCAGGTGCGTCTATTCATCGG
>CAYXJU010000007.1:0-6266 GCA_964464765.1 uncultured Candidatus Bathyarchaeia archaeon
CGTAATTTATTTAAGAGGACCTTGGTCAGTATAGACGCCTGCTTTCAGTGATGAGGGCAAGATCTCAAGCCCGATACTCTGGAAGACGACTTGAAACAAGTGTTGAAGGATCGCTAAGTTGAAAGTACTGGTATCAGACCCGAAGGGTGGCAAAGTAACTACTGTTGAACTTGAAGGAGCGAAAGCTCGGCCCTTGGTTGGAAGAGAGCTTGGCGAAGAAATGGATGGATCCATTTTTGGCATGGCGGGGAAGAAGCTCAAAATTACAGGCGGAAGCGACAAGGACGGAATCCCACTAGTACCCAACATCCATGGAGGCGCAAAGAAATATGTTCTCTTGGCTGGTGGAGTCGGCTTCAAAGCCGGGGGTAAAGGCGAGAGACGTCGAAAATTGGTGAGGGGTCGAATGATAACAGACGAAACCTACCAACTAAACGCCGTCATTTCTAAAACAGAAGCCGCTGAAACTGCGAAAGAGGAAGTGAAAGAAGCCGCGGAGACTGGAGGAAAGGACAGTGGAGACAAAAGTACTCAATGAATACTATAACCCAGTTATGAAACGGAAAGAGATCAAGGTCGAAGTTTCTCATTCATCTGCCGGAACGCCAGAAAGGTTCTCCACGAGGAAAGCGTTAGCCGAACGATTCAACGCTAAGCTGGAAAACCTCTACGTAACCGACATGATAACCGGAACAGGAACTCAGGAGACGATCTGCAACATAGAGATATATGACGATCAAGAATTCGCTTCACAAATAGTGCCAACTTATATCAGGATCAGGAATCTTCCAGCAGACGAGAGGAAGAAGCTGAAGGAAGCCAAAGCTGAGAAGAAGGAAGCAAAGCCCGCCGCACCTGAGAAGGCTGAGAAGAAGCCGGAGAAGCCCGCGGCACCAGCTAAGAAAGAGGAGAAACCTGCAGAAAAGAAAGCTGAAGTGAAGCCTGCGGGGAAACCCGCTGAGAAGCCAGCAGAGAAGACGGTAGAGAAGAAGCCTGAGAAGAAGGCGGAGAAGAAGGAAGCTAAGAAAGAGGAGCCGAAGAAAGCTGAGGCCAAGAAGTGAACCATATGAGCGAAGCAAAACCTGTTGCAACTGAAGCGAAACCTAAGCCTGAAGCTAAACCAAAGGATGAAGCGAAACCAAAGGACAAGAAAAAACGCGCGGGTCTGGCGACACTGTACGATTACAGCTACGAGAAGGGATCAATTTCACTGAAGAACAAGAAATGTCCAAGGTGTGGTTCAATAATGGCTCACCACAAAGGACCGGTTCCACGGCTTACATGCGGGTCATGTAGTTATACGGACTTCCTCAAGGAAGAGAAGTGATTTTTCTAGCCTTTCCGCATCGAGTTGAGGATCGAGTCAACTTCACATTTCAACTTGTTGTCGACGACAACAAGCACGACTCCAACCTTCGGCTGTCCGTAGACGATTATTGAATCCAGAGGAGCGATAGCCATAGCAACTAGGGCTAAGAGATCCTCTTCGCCATCTACCACCACCAGAGAGTCACCTGCTTCTAGGGCTTCAGCGACCGCTTGCCAAGCGGAGACATCAATTGTCCCGGGGTTGTTCTTGGCAAAGAAAATTCTTTTCGATGTCATATCTAATTCCGCAGGCGGAATTCTCTCACGCATTTCCACGTTGTCAAGAATCCGGACATCAGTCTGGAGCTTGTTCTGAGTGAACAGTCTTGAAACTGCATCACCCACACATATTATCATAGCCGGCTTACGGTCGCGTATCTCTTGACGCAGAGTCTCGACTACACTCTCTGAAGAGCCTTTGACAAGTTTGCCCAAAGGAGTTTTCAGTCTTTCTCGAAGTTGTGCTGTGAGCACAAACATGGGCAATGCAGATCGCCTGTCTAACTAGTCTAGAATCGGAACTAATCTATCATTTGTTGAACGGAAAAACCATTTCAATGCATGAAATCTATCTGACGCGGATGGCATATTTTCCAGGCGTCTTGATCGCCATCTTTTTCGCTATCTCTGAACTGTTGGGGTCTATGATAACAACTAGACCTGTCCAGTCGTCGCTGAGGTTTGTTGACTTGCAATTGGGGCAGACTGGGCCAGCGCTAATCATTCGACAGTTCTTGCAGGCCTTCTCGACCAAATCTACTTCTCTCCTTTAGGCCCTCCATGGATCTTTGTAATGTCCTCCTTGATCCAATCTAATTTGCCGAGAAAAGGCTGTCTCATGGTTACACCAATCTTGCCTCCAGCTCCACCTTTCGGGAAGCTAACGGCGATTATTCTGACTCTGACCACATCTCCCTTGCCAATGCTTCTTTGAGATTCTTTTCCCATGAGAACGCCATGCTTTTCATCATAGGCTATGAAGTCATCCATTACCTGCGAGACGTGAAGAAGAGCATCTTCAGGTCCTATTCTGACAAAGGCTCCAAAATCCGTGACCTCAACGATCTCTCCCTCGACCACTTCATGCATCTCCGGAAAGAATGTTAAGAGTTTGAACGTGGCTCTGTGATAGGTTGAACCGTCCCCCGGCAGTATCTTTCCAACAGTGTCCACATTAACATCGACGACGAGAATCACATATCCCAATTCCTCGTCTACAACGTTCTCATACTTCATCTTGATCTGTTCATGTGCAACCTTGTCTATCGGATTTCCAAATTTCTCAGGCGGAATTCTAACAACATCCTCAACCGAAAGTAATCTGAACATTACTTCTGCACTCCAAAGATCTGGAAAATGGTATAATCTAGTATTCGATCTAGAGCCGTGCCCATCACCTTACTTAAATACCTTTTCCGAAGCCCATTCTAAAAGCCACTTATAACATTGAGGGCCAATATTCTGGTGTTTCAGGTTCGCAGTAGAGTCTGTTTCCTCTGAGACTCAGCACAGGAACATTCAGCGATCGAAGCCTTATCCTAAGCTGAGAGTCTGCAGTCGCGACTATCGCTTTGGTTTCTCTTGACGCCATTATCAAAGCGTCATCAGCTTTGGTTTCCGTAACTGAGTCAACTCTTAGACGCTTGCACTTCTTGGCCATCTCAAGTGCTCGAGCAGCACGAATTCCTACAGACGTTTGCTTCTTGGAAAGCCTCTGAAGTTCGTCTTCTACCTGCTGGGGAATAAGGAACTCAACTTTGGCTTTCAACAGTCTCTCCGTTTCTCCTAGGAGATCGAAAGGCAGTTCAAGCGAAGTCAGGAGTATGCTGGTGTCAAGAAGGACCTTAATCGGCAACGCTAACAAGCTCAGACAAGTATTGTTCCATTACAACGGTTCAAATGGTCAATCATACTTACAACTTCTCATCGACGTATCTACTTGATTGTTCCGAATCCTATTAGCCGCCATCCCTCACCAATTCTCCTGCTTATGGCGACCTTAGCATTCTTCTCCACGCAAACCGGGTTCTTCAGTGCCACGTCTATTACTTGTTCTCTTGCTGATGTTACGATTCCGGAGGTGACGGTGGTGAAAACGTTCAGAACAAGTGCTTCGTTCGTTTTTATCTTGTCGACTGCTACTTGCGCTTCTGTTCCAACCGCTCTCTCAAGCAGCTGAACTTCAAGAGTCAGTTTGTCAAGTGTTTCGGGAAGCGTTCCAGTCTTTCCAACTATGCTTCCCACAAGCCCATCGCTCTTGGTAAGAGCAGGATCAAGCGAGGTTCCAATTCCAACAAGCCCACCAGGTTTCACTTCTTCCACAGAGCCTCCTCCAACATACAGGCTGCGAATCGCCGTTGAGAGGGGGTCGAAACGCGTCCGTCCACCTTTCTCAACTTTCAATCCTGGTTTTATCTCGATCTCGTCGTCAGTTTTGAATATCCCTTGGGTGACTGATCCGCCAATTATTCCTCCCACGAGGTCATCAACTTCCGTGCCGGGTTTGTTCACATCGAATGACCTCAGCACATACATCCTGGGTGGAGCTGTGGGGTCCCTCTTCGGTGTTGGGATAATCTTGTCAATGGTCTCCAATAGAACATCCAAATTGATCTTGTGCTGGGCTGAGATTGGTATGATCGGAGCGTTCTCAGCGATTGTACCCTTTGCAAAGCTCTTTATCTCGTTGTAATTCTCTAGGGCACGTTCTCTGCCAACCAGATCGATCTTGTTTTGCACGATTATGAGATTCTTGATACCTGCAATCTGCGCGGCACTTAGATGTTCGCGGTCTTGGGCTTGAGGACATTTCGCATCGGCTGCGACAATGAAGAGGGCTCCATCCATCAGTGCGGCACCTGATAGCATAGTCACCATGAGGCTGTGATGGCCAGGGCAATCAACAAAGCTAACCAATCTTTGGAGCTTAGTCTCCGCGTTGCAGATTTTACATTTCTTTTCCGTTGTGTAACATATTGGCGGACTGCAGTTTGGGCACTTGTAGAAAGCGGTGTCTGCATAACCAACGCGAATCGTAATGCCTCGTCTCAACTCTTCAGAATGCTTTCCAGTCCAGACACCCGTCAAAGCTTGAACTATCGTACTCTTTCCATTGTCCACGTGACCAAGGGTGCCAATATTGACTTCAGGCTGCAACCTAGGGTGATCTTCAACCATTCTGTTCTTGACCAGCTATTGACTATTGGACGAGACAATTACTTGATCGTGTAGATAAGAATACCGTGAAAAGCAAATATTCCCGTACAAAGAGACTATACAACCACTTCTGACGCAGATGTTGTCTAGATCGCCTGTTACCCCGTTGACATTAGGGCTCGAAGGTTCCCAACGCTTGACTGGCACATCCTTCATAATCTGTTGTTATGTGCGTTATTTGTCAAATGTTCACGGACAGGTTTAAACGGTTGAACTATTTGATGCATAGGATGTGCGGTCAGCGAACATGAGCGTTCACGTTTTTCAGACGTGTCGAAAGAGACGTATGGTTCTGGTTTTCGTACTGCTAATTCTGGCAAGCCTTGCTAGTTGGCAATATTCTTCAAACGAGGTGAATGCACAACCATACTTCCCCTATGGTGGCGGGTTAGTCGCCGGTTATGTACTCGGATTCAACGTTTACGATGAACTGATTCCAATTTCTTGGGCAACTATCACTGCGACAGTGGATTCTTACGTTATGGGTCAGACATCATCCCTCGGTGGAGGATACTTTGAGATGTATCTTCCTGTTGGATTTTACAATCTAACGGTCGATGAATGGGGCTTCATATCAAAGACAATGGAAATATTCGTTTCATCCGGATCCTCAACAACACTCCAATTCATCTTGGAACAGGGGCAAAGAATCTACACCTACACAGTAACAGTAAGAATTGATGGATTTGCACCAGATTACCATTCAAACCTGAGAGTCGACGGCGTATATGAAGGAATAGTATCTGGTGGCGATTCTAGAAGACTTGCCTTCAAGCTTGGAAGCACGCACCAAATAGCTGTTGATCCTCACGTAAATGGACCGAACGGTGTTCGATATAGTTCTGTAACTGTGAATCGAACGGTCAGCGATATGGAATCAATAATCTTCACGTACAAACCTGAGTACTATCTGCGTGTTGAAAAGCAAGCATTCGATTTTCAATCCTTGGAAGGATGGTACAAGGATGGTGCATCGGTTGAGACTCCAGTCGCGTCAGAATATGCAAACGGTACGAAAGGAGTAAGGTATGTTTTCGAGTACTGGACAGTTGATCAAGCCAAGACTTCTGGAAACCCGATCACAATTCTAATGAATAGACCTCACAACTTGTCAATCCAGTATCAAACACAGTACTATGTTGACGTGATATCAGAGTTCGGCAATCCAACAGGGTCAGGCTGGTTTGATGCAAACTCAACCACGAACATATCTGTAACTACTCCACAAGGAATTGGAGTCCAGAAAGTCTTTGATAGATGGGAAGGAGATAACGCCTCAACGTCTCCAACCCTCTCAATCTTGGTAGACTCGCCGAAGACTCTTACAGCAGTCTGGCATGACGACTATACCCAAGTCTATATTGCAGTGTTAATCATCGCGGCTGTCTTAGTCTTGGCAACGTTTATTGCAGTATCGAGGAAAAGAGCAAAGGCGAAGACAGAAACGAAATCGTAACTGCAACCATCTCTTAACATGCGAGACCGGAACTGGCCTTGACAAAACCTATACTGTGTCTTGGGATCGAATCCACAGCCCACACTTTCGGGGCGAGTCTTGTCACCAGCGAGGGCAAAATACTCTCTGACGTCAAGGACATGTATGTTCCTCCAGTTGGGAAAGGAATACATCCCAGAGAAGCTGCGCAACATCACTCCCAAGTCTGTGCAGGAGTAATTGAGAA